>JAUVJB010000202.1 GCA_030592465.1 Bacteroidota bacterium
GTACTTCGGCAAGCTCAGTAGAGCCGTAATATAATTTGCTTGCCCCGTGAAATTGTTTACCAAGTGAAATGCGAAGCATATTTCACAATTGCGAAGCAATATTTCATGGGGTCATTTTGCTACGCTGTCAATGACAAACAATGACTACTAATGACCCCGATACGCTTCGCTACGGGGCAGGCAATTAATGGCTATATCTTAAAATTATAATTGTTTTATAGTATATAAATTAGCTCAAATTATTACGAAGCAGAGTATATAATTATTTTTCCAAAGCATCATAAAATGCTTTCTGAATATTTGTTCTAACATTCATCTCAACCAATTTATGATTATCCTGATCAGGATTAATTCTGTTTGATAAAAAAATATAGATTGTTTGGTTTTTCGGATCAATCCATACCATAGTACCTGTAAAACCGGTATGACCAAAACTTCTATCTGACACACAATTAGAGGTAGGCCCTTCTTTTGAAAAATCCATTTCAGACTTGTCAAAACCTATTCCTCTTCTGTTTTCTTTATTACAAAACGGGCAAGATGTGAAATATTTTACTGTTCGTGATTTTAAATATTTTTGATTGGCATACTTACCTTTTTGTAAAAACATTTGTGCCATTTTAGCAAGATCATTAGCATTAGAGAACAAACCTGCATGACCTGCAACTCCTCCCAACATAGCAGCACCCGGGTCGTGCACATAACCATGGAGTAATTGTTTTCGAAATAAAGTATCGTTTTGGGTTGGAGCAATTTTATTTCTGTCAAACTTATCTAATGGTTTATAACATATAGTTGCAGCTCCGAGAGGTTTATAAAAATTTTTCGTAACATACTCCTGTAAAGGCTGTTTTGTAATTTTTTCAATTATCTGATATAAAAAATAATAACCTAAATCACTATACTTATAACCGGTATCTTCTCTCAAACTCGTATCAATTATACTTTTATATATTGTATCGCAATAGCTTTTGGTAATAAACAAACTATCGCAAACCTGAACCGAATAATTTTTTGAATAAGTATGGCTATAGATATTAGTTTTTAAACTATCGCCAACCATTGTGTTTAAGTAAAACGGTATCCAAGGTCTGAAGCGGGCTTGATGGGTTAACACATCAATTATTTTAATATCTTTTTTGTCTGTTGTGTCGAGATAAGGCAAATAATCTGATAACTTATCATCAACATCAAACTTATGCTCATCTGTTAATTTCATTAATGATGCTATTGTTGACGCTGCTTTAGTAATTGAAGCCAAATCGTATATGTCAGAATTTTTAACCGGAATTGAATCTGAATATGTATGATAACCAAATGATTTATGATAAAAGATAATTCCGTTTTTCGCAAATAATATTTCACAACCCGGTGTTGCTTTTTCATTAACAGCATCTAAAGCTAATGAATCAACTTTTTGAAGTTTTCTTCTATCAACACCAAACTCCTCAGGAACTGAATATTTTAAACGTATTCGTTTTTTTAAAATAATGCCTGTATTAACTTTAAATTGTACCGTTGCAGTTACCGGTAATTTCCCTAATGCAGGTATTCCTCCAAATAATAATTGTGCCGACAAATTTTGTGAAAATTGATTGTCTTCATACGACATTAATAGTGCTTGAATATTTTCAATATTTTTAAAATAACTCAAGCTATACGGATTTGCAAAAACTGTTAAAACGACTTTTGTTTTTGCTGATAAATTACTAACAAAATCGACTGTTTGTTGAGTTATACCAAATTCTTTTGAAGGACGCCGGTCTGTATTATGAATGCTTACAATCACCAAATTATATTGCGAAAGAGATTCTGCTAATGAATCAAATTGATTTTTGTCTGCATTTTTATCAATAGTAAAATTACTAATTGCGTCATACAAATTTAATTGCTTTTGAAAGGCATTAATACTATCAGCACCAACTGCTACTGAAGCAATTTTTAAAGTATCTAACCTTTTAAAAGGAATTAAATCATTATTATTTTTCAGAAGAGTTAAAGACTTCTCAATTAATCTCTGTTTTAGATAAAGTGCTTTATCATTATTCAAATCAGCATATAAATTTTCAATTTTAACGGGTTTGTACCTGTCAAGTTCTTGCCATTTTTTTGCTGCGATAATTTTTTTACATCTCTCATTAATTTCTTTTTGGGAAATAAGTCCATTGGTTATTGCAATTTTTATTTGATTAATGGCTGTTGGCACATCTTCGGGGAATAATAATATATCATTACCGGCAACCAGTGCTTTTACTTCAATTTCTCCGGGTTTAAAATATTTACCTACACCTTTCATATTTAAAGCATCTGTAAAGATTAATCCTTTAAATCTTAATTTTTTCTTTAATAATTTTGTTATAGTTTTTTTTGAGAGAGTTGAAGGTAAATTTTTAGTATTATCTAAAGCAGGAACATGCAAATGAGCAATCATGACAGCTCCTAATCCCTTATTAATCAGGAATTTAAACGGGTATAATTCAACTGCCTTTAAATGTTTATAAGATTTATTGACAATAGGTAAAGTTTTGTGAGAATCGGTATTTGTATCGCCATGGCCCGGGAAATGTTTACCTGTTGCCAAAATGTTATTGTCTTGAAGTCCCATCATATATGCTAAACCTTTATATGCAACATTTTGCCTGTCTTCACCAAAAGAACGACTATTAATAACAGGATTATTGGGATTGTTGTTAATGTCAATAACCGGAGCAAAATTTACATTAATATTCAGTCTCTTGCATTGTTGTGCAATTGTCTCACCCATTTCGTAAATCAAACTATTATCTTGAACAGCACCGAGAGTCATTTGACCGGGAAAACGAATAGTACTATCTAAACGCATTGCCAGTCCCCATTCAGCATCAGTTGCAATCATTAACGGAGTTTTTGAAATTGACTGATAATAATTTGTGAGTTTTGCCTGACGGACAGGACCTCCTTGAAAAAAAATCAATCCTCCTATTTTATATTCCTTTATAAGATTTGCTATTTCATTTACATGATTTGTATCTTTGTTTGAATATGCAGCAACCATAAACAATTGAGCAATTTTTTCATCAGCAGTTAAAGAGTTGTAAACAGAATCGACCCAATTTGATTTTATTTTTAGAAATGGAGGTTTTTTCTTAAAATCATTGGGTTTATTTTCATAATTAGAATTTAAAAAACTTGTATTTAAAATTATTATTATAAATAATGTAATAAACTTAATTCCTTTTTTTATCATGATATTAATCTGTTTATATAATAAAGACTTTAAAATCCCGAACAATCGGGATTATTTCGATACTGCTTATTTTATAAGTTGAATAATTGCTAAATTGTTGATACTAAGCGAAATCACAGCTCTTTAGGATTTGCAATCCGAAAGAGCAATATATAAAATCAATTGTAATAACAATCATTGAAAAGCATGGCAACTCTTAACCATTTAGCAATAAAGCAATTTAACAATTTCCAATATCATAATTTTAAATAATGCATGAACGTTTACTAAAAAACGTTAACAATTCGTATGATTTTCTATTCCTCTAACAAATCGGGTCTTAATTTTTTTGTACGTTCAATGGCTTGCTCAAAACGCCACTTTTCAATTTCTTTTATGTTTCCTGATAAAAGAATATCAGGAACTCTCCAACCGTTATAAACCTCAGGACGAGTATAAACAGGTGGCGATAAAAGATTATCTTGAAAAGAATCGGTTAAGGCTGATGTTTCGTCAGAGATAACACCGGGAATTAGCCGAACAATACTATCACAAATAACTGCTGCTGCCAACTCACCTCCGGTTAAAACATAATCGCCAATTGAAATTTCTCTATTAATATAATGTTCTCTTACGCGTTGGTCAATACCTTTATAATGTCCACACAAGATGATAATATTTTTTTTGATAGAAAGTGTATTTGCTGTTTTTTGGTTATAGCGTTCTCCATCAGGCGAGGTGTAAATTATCTCATCATACTTACGTTGTTTTGTTAAACTCTCAATAGCCAAAGCAATCGGTTCAATGGTCATAACCATACCCGCTTCACCGCTATAAGCATAATCATCAACACGTTTATGTTTATCTTTTGAAAAATCGCGAATGTTGTGAATATGTATATCAACAATTTTTTTCTCTTTTGCTCTTTTTATAATTGAATGATTTAAAGGACTTTCTAATAATTCGGGCAAAACTGTTAAAATATCTATTCTCATAATTTCCATATTATTTAAAACGTAAAATTATAATATGTAAATGTTAATTTACTGAAAAATTAACAATTTATTTTATTATTTTTTAAAGGTAATAATAAATTTATGTAAACAATTAACTATCAGTATTTTATGATGTAAATACGAAAAAAAATACAAAAAAAATTAATTAATATTAAGAAATACTTTGAGTATTAATGCTTAAATATATATTTTCGTGTTTTGAAATATATTATATTAGTGCGATTATACTAAAAATGGTTATAATTTTAACATAACATCTTAGTCATTAAATAGTCAATAAACAATTGAATAACCCTTGTGAAATATACTGATAAATCAGCATTTCACGGGGCAAGCAAATCATATTACGGCTCTACTGAGCTTGCCGAAGTATAAAATATAAACGTGTTTACTTAGCTTTTTTTAAACAAAGTAGAATTGATGGAAAATAAAGATTTGAATAAGGAAGAGATTAATAATTCAGAAAACTTAACTGATGTAACTGAAGATATTAAGGTTGATGAAACAAAACAATCAAAACCTGTAAAAAAGTCATCTAAAAAGGAAGATAAAAATTTATCTGATGAGACCGAAAATGTTAAGATTGATGAAACAAAACAAACAGAGATTGAAACCGATACTAAAATAATCACTGAAAAAAGCGAAAAAACGATAGAAAGCACAAATTCTGAAGATATTGAATTAGTTATTTCAGACGAAACAATAAGTCAGGAAAGTGATGAACAATTGGCTGATGAAGTAGAATCAAATATTGATTATTCGACATTAAGTAAAGTAGAGTTGATAAATGCACTCAAAGACTTAATAACAAATAAAGATATTAGGCAAATAAAATTTGATGTAGAAAATATAAAAATTAATTTTTATAAAAAGCATAAAGTTGAAATAGCTGACAAAAAGAATGATTTTATTAGAGACGGTGGTGAAGCAGAAGATTTTGTTATAGAGGAAGACAAAGATGAAACGGAATTTAAAGAAATATACAAAAGATACAAAACCTTAAAAGCTGAGATTAATGAAAAGATTGAAAAAGAAAAAGAAACAAACTTAGAAGCAAAATATGCTGTAATAAATAGCATTGAAGAACTTATTAATAATAAAGAGACATTAAACAAAACTTTTCAAGAATTTAGAGAATTACAAAAACGTTGGAGAGAAATAGGTTTAGTGCCACAAAAAGCAGTAAAGCATCTGTGGGAAAATTATAACTACAATGTTGAAAAATTTTACGATTATGTAAATATTAACAATGAATTAAGAGATTTGGATTTTAGAAAAAATCTTGAAAAAAAAATTAAACTTTGCGAAAAGGCAGAAGAACTACTTTTAGAACAAGTTGTAACAAAAGCTTTTAATACACTACAAGAATATCATAATCAATGGAGAGAAATTGGACCTGTTCCTAAAGAAAATAGAGAAGATTTATGGGAGAGGTTTAAAGAGGCTACTTCAAAAATTAA
>JAUVJB010000079.1 GCA_030592465.1 Bacteroidota bacterium
AGGACAAATTGTAGAGTATACAAGTGTCAGTAGTGGTATACTGTATCATGCTATGATTGGTGCAAAATTTATATATAATACCTGTGAAATTAACCCTATTGAAGGTGTTGGTTTTATACAAAATTGTAAAGTAGGTACTGAGACAGACTTGGGAAATATAATTTTAAATTTTCATGATAAATGTGATGGAAAAGCATATGTAGAATTAGCAACCGGGAAATACTTAACATCAAACCACAGTAATGTGAATCTTAATTTTTACTAAACCCAATCAATATATTTAGATTATTATTACTTGAGTCCATTCCGAAAAGCCGATAAGCGGTTAATCCGTCAGCTGGCGGATAGTTTTCACAGTGGACTCTTACTTGAAATATTTGAAAAATATGAGGTTTATAGTAAATAACCGATGATAACAAGACAATAGATTATATTTGCAGGTTAGTTGTTTTGTGACAGGAAAATATCTAAATTTCATAGTGAAAACCTTTAAATAAAATGACGTAAATTGGCAAACGCAATTTATTGTAGTTTGTTGGTCATAATTTATAGAGCCATTTAACCAAATTTTAAAGGATAAACAAATGAAAACAAAAATCAACAAAAAGAAAGCAGTGTTATGGGGAACTGTTCTGATTATATTACAAATGATAATTGGTAATATACTCTATATGAACCCTGTTGTTGCACAGATTAATAAACAATTTGAAGGACACCCTTCAATTAAATCTTTTGACTTTCTCGGTGGATTAAGTAACTGGATAATACTTACAATGGTATTTGGAATATTTTTAATGATTGTGTGGATATTCTTATACAAACTTTTTTATTTGAGTTTGCCCGGAAAAGGGTGGATAAAAGGATTGTATTTTGGGATTATAATTGGATTTATAAAATCCGTTCCTGAAGCATTTAATCAATGGATGGTTATAAACTACCCAACACCTCTGATTTTAGTGCAATTATTTAATACTTTCGTAAGTTTGGTGATTTTTGGAGCATTATTAGGATTTTTCTTTTCAAAATTTAAAGTAATTACAGAGGAATAATATGAGTATTGAAAATATTGCATACTGTGGACTATATTGTGATGAATGCCCGAATCGTAAAGGAATTATTGCTGATTTATCAAGAGATTTAAGAAAAGAATTAAGAACATACCGTTTTGACAAAACAGCGGAATTATTGTCCTCATATTCATTTTTTAAAATATTTGAAAAATATCCTGATTGCTATGAGGTTTTAGGTGCGATGGTAAAATTAAGATGCGGGAAAAGTTGTAGAAACGGTGGAGGAAACCCAAGTTGCAAGATTAAAAGGTGTGTCCGGAAAAAACAAATTGATGGATGTTGGGAATGTAGTGAATTTGAGAGTTGTGATAAACTAAAATTTTTGGAAGTTAATCATGGAAAGGCACATATTAAAAATTTAAAAATAATAAAAAATAAAGGCGTTGAAGAATTTATTAAAGCAAAAAAATATTGGTATGCATTGAAATAAAAATGAATAAAATCTCTTGCAGATTTAATGATTTACAAAACCGCATAAACTGCTTATTTTTCCCAAAAAGCCGGATAAAATAGAATTATCACAGTAAATAATTCTAATCTGCCTATTAACATCATAAAAGACAAAAGCCATTTACCGGCAGTGGGAACTAATGCAAAATTACTAACCGGACCAACAGAGCCAAGCCCCTGACCTATGCCTCCCATTGTTGTAACTACTGCTCCCATTGATGAAACAAAATCCATTCCAAAAAAAGTAAGCAATAACGAACTTATTATAAAAATCACCAAATACATAAAAAAGAAAGCATGAACCTTAAAAATTATTTCGTTTGAAATAACCTTGCCATTACAACGAACAGGTATAACCGCTGAAGGATGAAGCATTCGTTTAAATTCAACAACACTATTTTTAAATAAAAGAAGATGTCGTAATACTTTTATACCACCTGACGTTGAACCAACCGAACCACCTACAAACATTAAAACAAAAATGAAAAACCATAAAAATTTTGCCCACCCTGTATAATCAGCAGTAACAAAACCTGTACACGTTACAATACTTGTTACTTGAAAAAGAGCGTCACGAAACGATTTTTCAATCGGAGCATGAGTTTTTACTAAAAAAAATGCAATAACAACTGTTGAGATTAAAATAATTGATATAAAATATTTATACTCTTGATTTTTGAAGATTTTTTTAAACTTTCCTTTAATCAGATAATAATGAAGATTAAAATTTGTACCTGCCAAAATCATAAAAAATATTACAACATACTGAATATATGGTGAAAAAGCAGCAATACTTGCATTTTTGGTTGAGAATCCTCCTGAAGCCAAAGTGCCAAATGAATGGCATAAAGCATCAAACAAATTCATGCCGCCAAATATTAGCATAATAGTCTCAATCGATATTAACAAAATATAAATACCCCATAATCGTTGTGCTGTTTCTCGCACTTTAGGATGTAATTTGTCCGGTGCTACCCCTGATGCCTCTGCATTAAATAATTGCATACCTCCAACACCAAGAAAAGGCAAAACAGCAACGGTTAAAACCAAAATTCCCATACCACCGATTAAGTGAGTCATACTACGCCAAAAAAGAATTCCATGAGGTAAGGCTTCAACATCATTTATAATTGACGCTCCTGTTGTTGTAAAACCGGAAATTGTTTCAAAAAAAGCATTAGTAAACGATGGTATTGCCCCACTTAAAATATAAGGTAATGAACCAAAAACAGAATATATTACCCATACAATTGTTACAATAATAAAACCTTCTCGTTTGCCGACAGCACGTTTAGCATCACGGGTTAATATCCAAAAAACAAAACCAATAGAAATCGTTATTGCAGAAGATTTCAGGAAAGGCACTAAATCATTTTCTTTATAAATAATTGACACAATAGCAGGGACGAGCATAAAAACGCCCTCTACCATAAGTAAAAACCCCAATAAATTTATAATAATCTTTTTATTTAACATTTAGATAGCAAATTGTTTAATAGTTAAATTTAGATAATATTAATGACTATAAAATTTACTTGCAAAGATTAAATCTAATGAGTCCACTGTGAAAACTAAAATTATCAATTAATAGCCGATTAGCGATTTTGTAATAGACTGACGTACAGGCTTGTAGCTTCTAATTCCTCCGTCAGCTGACGGATTAACCGCTTATCGGCTTTTTGTAGTGGACTCATCTAATTAAAAAATTTCTGAACTTTATTTATTGCTGCCGGTAAAGAAAAAACGACCACTTCATCATTAGGTTTAATCAATGTATCACCTTTACAAATAAAACTCAATTCACCTCTAACCACACCACCAATGATTGCATCTTTAGGGAAATGTATATTTTTAATAATGTCTTTAGTTATTTTGGCATCTTTACTAACAACAAACTCTAATACCTCAGCATTTGCAGATGTTAAACACACAACCGAAGCGACATTGGCATTAATAGTAAAACGAGAAATATAACTTGCGGCAATTAACTTTTTATTAATTATTGCATCAATTCCCATCTTTTCAGCTATATCAATATAGTCAATATTTTCTACTGCTGCAATTGTTTTTTTCACTCCTGCTTTTTTAGCAAGCAAACACGACAACATGTTTAACTCAGAGTTACCTGTAACAGCAATAAGAGCATCCATTTTGTTTAAATCTTCTTCACATAAAAAGTCATTGTCTCTACAATCGCCGTTAATAACTAATGTGTCAGGTAAAATTTCAGCTAATTCAACTGCTTTTTCTCTATCTATTTCAATTAGTTTTAAATTATTATTGTTTTGGAGTGATTTTGCTGTACGAATACCAATTCGGCTACCGCCAAGAATCATAATATTATTAACATTCAGATTTTTAATGCCCGAATATTTTTTTAATTTTTTTATACTCTCTTTTCTGGTAATAACATAAACAATATCGTTTTCCAAGAGGACATCGTTCCCTCTTGGAATGATTGTCTTTCCTTCGCGGGTAATTGCAACAGCTCTATAATCTAAATTTTTGTCAATTTCTACTGCCTCAATTAACGTCTTATTGACAACAGTGGCGTCTTTGCTAAGTTTAATAGCAAATAAAGACAATTTTCCTTGTGAAAAATTAAATATTTCAGATGTTCCTGTTTGATGTAATAATTTTACAATTTCACGGGCAGCTAATCTTTGAGGATAAATTATATTATCAATACCAAGACTCTTAAAATGTGCCCTGTTTTCTTCTCTAAGATATTCGTGAGTATCAATTCTTGCAATAGTTTTTTTTGCTCCGAGTTTTTTTGCCAACATGGCTGAAATAATATTAGTATCTTCGGAATGAGCAACTGCAATAAACAAATCAGCTTTCGCAACTTCAGCCTCTTTCAGCGTTTTAAATGAGGTTGATGAGCCCAACAATGTTAATAAATCAAGATGGGCACTTACATTATTTAACGATTCTGCATCAGGGTCAATTAAAATAATATCATGATCTTCAGATGACAACATTTTTGCCAGATACTTTCCCACATCTCCTGCACCGGCTAAAATTATTCGCATAGTTTTATTTTTTTAAAGACGGCAAATTAATATATAATATCACTAATTAACTAAAACTTTATTATTTTTTTTATTCTCAAATTTTATTTATAACAAATTAGCCTGATATGCACCTAAATTAGCTACTGAATAACATTTAATATTATATAAATTACAATCTTTTTCCCAAATTTCATTTTTCCACACAGAGTTTGAAGAATCAATTATTATTTGTTTTACATTAAATTTTGAAATAATATCGTTAATCGACAAATTAACATTATTTGACAGTATTAAATAATCGAGATCAATTTTTTTATTTATTTCTGCTGATTTATAAATGTTTTGGTTTACTATTAAAAAGCGTTTTCCCATAAAATCAATAAATTTATTTTTGTAAAAAAAATTGTTATGCTTTAAATATTCAAACTTATCATTAGACAAGTCTTGGTCAGAATTATTTATGTTAATAACACTTTCGTTTTTAAGTCCTAATTTTAACCAGTTATTCTTAACCTGATACTTAATTTTACTTTCATAACTATTTTTATCAATATTAGCAAAAAACATATTCTTATTACCTTTAATAAAATTATATGCGCTTATGTTCCTAATATTATAAACTATAAATTTTTTTTGATTATTTTGATTATATGACTGATAAATATTAATAGATAAAAAAACAATAACTGATGCCAAGGCAAATTGAAAATATCTAACTTTATGATAAATAAAAAATAAAGTCATTAAAATTATTAAAGCATACAATGTAATTACCTGATAATCATCTATATAAATATTTTCGGTTGTTGAATACGGCAATCGTTCAATAAAATTGACTGAATAATTTAACACCTTTACCGAAAATGATAATACTTTGGCAATGATTAAAGCTATTGGATTAAAAAAAGAAAATATAAATAATAATATTGCCAAATAAATTAATATGGTTGCAAAAGGGATAACTATCATATTGGTTATTAGAAAATAATTGGGGAATTTATGAAAATAAAATAAAGCAATAGGAAATGTTGACAATTGTGCAGCTATTGAAACTGCTGTTAACGACCAAATTTTGTCTGCAAACCAATTCTTAAATTCAAAAATTGAATATATCCTGTTATAAAAAAAAACAATACCGGTAACTGCGAGATACGACAACTGAAAACCTACATCAAAAATAAAAAAAGGATTAATAATCAATAACAAAAAAGCCGATGCAGCTATTGTGTTATAAATATTAGTAGGACGCTTTAGTGTACCTCCTGTTGCAACAAACGAAAACATTATTGTTGAACGCATCACTGATGGGGATAATCCTGTTAAAAAAGCATAGCTCCATAAAATAATAATTATTAAAATTGTTTTTATAATAATCAGGATTGATTTTTTATTAAAAAAAGACAATAAATGATTGAGGATAACATAAATAATACCAACATGCAAACCCGAAACTGCGAGAATATGCATTGCTCCTGATGAAGAATATGCTTTTTTTGTCTGCTGGTCTAACTTGTCTTTATATCCTAATGTAAGGGCAGAGAGAACAGAAAAATCTTTGTCTTTAATATCATACTTCTTATAAATTGACAGCAAATATTTTCTCAATTTCCCTGCATATAAAACAACAGTATTGCCTTTGTCTTTTGTTAAAAGTTTCAAATTATCTGATTTAATATAGGCTTGTCGCGATATTAAATGAAAGGCGAGATATTTTCTATAATCAAACTCATCGGGATTGCCCTGATTTTTTATATCTGACAGAATTGTGTTAAACATTATTTGATCGCCAATGTTAATTTTTTGCGATAAACTGTCTTTCTGCAAATACACAATTGCTTTACCTTTAGTATTTATCCAAACGTTCTTGTTTCTTACTGAATTAACATCAACAATTAGTTTTATCGACTTTGGTTTTTCTATCGGTTGCTTTATTGCTGTGGCAATTATTAACCCCGTATCATCTGTATTTGCAGTTAATAGCTTTTTATTTTGCAGTTTTACAATTTCAAGCCCGACGAGAAATAAAACTATCCATATAATTATACCAAAAACCCACCTAATATTATATTTGAGATTAATTTTTTTAACATTTATTAAAACCAGATACAATATGGAAAGTGAAATTATTAAATAAAAACAATGCCGGCAATTGAAAGAAAATTGAATTTGAAATATAATTCCAATAATTAAAGGTATTATTAATCGAACAAGTGGTATTTGATGAAAATCATCTTGTAATGACATGATATTATCGGAATTAATATCTATAAATAGTCTTTATTTGGTATCCTCTCAAAATGCAATGGTAATTTTATAGTAGAGACGCAATGCATTGCGTCTCTACTCAATAAAATTTTTCGTTTATCACCTAAATAACAAACAATCTGGAATTTTTTTACAGATGCTAATTATTATTAATATAAATAACTATCTCATTTTCAGCACCTTTCCATACTGTCTCAATCTCATTAATCATATCAGGCACTTGAGATAAATTTTTATTTGTAGCTGCAAAATCTTCAATGTTTTTCGATATACCACTGATGTTGGTTAATCCTAAATAATTAAGAGTTGTTTTTAAAGAATGAGCAACAACCCTTAAACTTTTTAAATCATTATTTTCATAGTTTTTACCAAGGTCATTAATTTGATTAGGGATATTTTCTAATGAAAGATTTAATATCTTTTTAATTTTATCAGTATTACCTTGATAAGTTTTATCTAATAAATTTAGATTAATAAGTTTAAAGTTGCCATTATTAATTAAAGATGTTTGTGTCTCATTTTTATTAATTTTAGTTTTATTAACACCCATTAAATTTTGAATTTTTTCAAATAATACATTTGGGTCAAAAGGTTTTGGAATATAGTCGTTCATTCCCAGTGAGAGACATTTTGTTTTTTCAGATACCATAGCATGAGCAGACATGCCAAGTATTGGGATATTCCTTTTATTATTATCAAGAGTTCTAATTAATTTTGTGGCTTCATAGCCATCCATAACAGGCATCTGAACATCCATAATAATAAGGTCGTAATTATTTTCTTTAACTTTGTCCACACCATCCTTACCATTTATTGCAACATCAACATTTAATTTATCATTATATAACTTAATTGTATCAACGGCTATTGTAACGTTAATCGGATTATCTTCAACTAATAGAATATTCCCTGCATGCAGTTTATCAAGTATAAATTCTGCTTTCCCATTTTCTTCGTTAATTACAGCAAATTCAACCTTTTTATATAAAATAGTAAAACTAAAAGTAGAGCCTTTTTTTTCTTCACTAACAACAGATAGTTCTCCTCCTTGTAATTCAACGAGACGTTTTACAATAGACAAGCCAAGTCCGGTACCTCCAAACATACGAGTTGTTTGACTGCTTGCTTGTGTAAAACTCTCAAAAATCGCATCAAGTTGTTTTTGATTAATCCCAATGCCTGTATCCGAAATTTTAAACAACAACTTTACTTCATTGTCTCTATCATCAAGAATAGAAACAACCACATTAACAGAACCTTTAACCGGAGTAAACTTAATAGCATTATCAACGAGATTTAAAAAAATTTGATTTAAGCGATAGGGATCGCCAATAAGAAACATTGGAATCTTTTTATCAATATTTTTATTAAGCTTTACTCCTTTTTCATAAGCTTTTAATATTATTGTATAAAAAAATTTATTAAATACTTCTCTAAAATTAAACTTAATTTGTTCTATTGTAAGTTTGCCGGCTTCAATTTTTGAGAAATCCAAAATATCGTTAATAATCACTAAAAGATTGTCGCTAGATGATTTAATGTCACTTAAATAAGAAAGTTGTTTATCATTTAAAGATGTTTGTAACAATAAATTTGTGAACCCGACAATAACATTTAACGGCGTTCTTATTTCATGGCTGGTATTAGCCAGGAACATCTCCTTTGATTTTACACTTTGCTTAACTTTTTCATAAGCTCTTTCAAGTTCTGCATTTTGTTTAATAATTTTTGTTGTACGAATTCTAATTTTTTGTGCTAATAAATGTTTTTCTTTTATTAAATTTTTTTCACGTAATTTAATAAAAGATATAATAAATAAAGCAATAAAAATTAAAACTAAAACTCTGAACAATACAGTTTTCCAAAAAGGCGGTGTAATAATAATCTTAACTGAAATCGGATTATTGTTCCATAATTCATCATCATTTGAGCCTTTAACTTTAAATATATACGTACCATGAGGTATGTTAGTGTAATTTGCAAAGTTACGAGTCCCTGCAAAATTCCAATTTTTATCAAAATTTTCTAATTTGTATTTATATTCATTTTCTTTGTGATTAGTATAATCTAAAGCTGAAAATTTAAAAGAAAAAAGATTTTGTTTATAGTTTAATTTAATAATTTTTGTAAAGTTTATAGTTTTATTAATTGGAGATTTTTCACCCGTTTTAACGGGCTTATTATTAATCAGAAAATCAGTAATAACAACTTGTGGGATATGACTATTATACTTAATACTATCGTGGTTAAAAATATTAATTCCGTTAGCACCGCCAATAATTAATTCTCCGGTTTTACTTTTAGCACAAGCACCAATACTAAAGTCATTATTTTGAAGTCCGTCATAAATATTAAAACTTCTTATTGTTTTATCTTTTGAATTTAATAAAATCAAATTATTAACCGTGCTAAGCCATAAGTTCCAACTGTCATCTTCTAAAATTCCATAAATTGCGTTATTAACTATTGTTTCATCATTAGTAAGTAATGAAAAATAATCCCCTTCTCTATTATGTACGTCTAAGCCTCTACCTGTCCCAATTAATAATATTCCTGTTTTTGTTTCAAATATGGAATAAATTTCATTACTGCTTATCGTTTTATTATTATTGTTAATATTAAAATATCTATTAAACGTTTCAGTATCATAATTAAAAAAATTTAAACCGTAACTTGTACCAATCCATAATCTGCCAAAAGAATCCTGAAAAATTGCCCAAATAAAATTATTGCTAATGCTTTCATCATCAAAAGCATTATGTTGATAGTGAATAAATTTATTGGTTTTTCTGTCAAATTTATCTAATCCCGCAATAGTACCTATCCATATATTTCCATATTTATCTTCATAAATCGACATTATATGATTATTTATTAAACTTGATAAGACCTTTGAGTTGTGTTTAAAATGAGTGAACAAGTGTTTTTTTATGTCATATCTGTTAAGTCCTGCACCATCAGTACCAAACCACATTATTCCTTTACTATCCTGATAAATGGCGGAAATATCGTTACTACTCAAACTATTGGGGTTATTAGGTTCATAAAAATAATGAGTAAATTTCTTTTTCACTCTATCATAAGTATCTAACCCTCCTCCAACATCAGTCCCAATCCAAATTAGTCCGTCTCTATCTTCAAAAATTGCTCGAACACGGTTATTACCAAGACTATTTTCATCCTTTGGATTGTTTTCATAATGTTGAAATTTTTGAGGTTTTAAATTTATTTTGTTCAATCCTCCGCCTCTTGTTGAAATCCATAAATTTTGGGCGTTATCTTCATAAATATCTCTAACATCATTATATCCGATAGTATTTTTATCGTTTGGGTCATTAGTATATCTTATAAATGATTTTCTTTGTTTGTCAAATTTTAGCAAGCCACCAATATGTGTACCTATCCAAAACGTATTGTTATGATCCTCAAAAATTTTATTTACCGAATTTACTTCATTTTTATCAGAGAACAGATAATGATGAGTGAATGTTTCTGTTTTAGAATTGAATAAATCTAACCCAACTGCTGTTCCCACCCACAAATGACCAAGATGGTCAATAAAAATTGTCCTTACTTGTTTGTGGCTTATGCTTTTTTTATTTTTTGGGTCATGTAAAAATCGTTTAAACTTTTCTGTTTTGGGATTAAATTGATTTAATCCATTGCTTGTTGCAATCCATAATTGTCCGATAGAATCTTCCAAAATTGACCAAATTCTATCACTACTAATTGAGTTAATATCATTTGGATTATGCTTGTAATACGTAAAATTACTTTTCTCTCTATTAAATTTATTTAATCCGCCACCGGCAGTTCCAACCCATATTGTACCGTTATGATCTTCAAAAACTGTCTGAGCACGACTATGACTTATGCTAGTTGAATCGAAAGAGTTAGGAAAATAATGAGTAAATTTATCGGTTCTCGGGTCATATTTTTCTAAACCACCATCCCATGTTCCAATCCAAATAAAACCAAGACGGTCTTGAATAATTCTTGAAATATTATTTTTTGAAATAGAATTATTATCTAACGGATTATGCGTATAAACTTTAAAAGTGTAACCATCATATTTGTTAAGTCCTCTATCTTGAGTTCCAAACCACATAAAGCCTTGTTCATCTTGTAAAATACAATAAACGGTACTTTGAGACAAACCATCTTTAATTGACACGTGTTCAAATTTTATTTGTTCATCTTGTGCTAAAGATGAATTAAAAACAACAGTTAATAAAATTAAGTTTATATATTTAATTATAATTTTCATAAACATTATTTAATACTCCATTAATTTCATGTGATGCTTTATCCCAAATGTTTTCAATTTTTAAAATTCTTTCAGAGATGTTGTCTAAATTTTTACCGGCTCCAGCATCCCTTTCAATTGATAAAGATATATTTTTTGCATCAATTAAACCCACATAGTTTAATGATGTTTTCAATGAATGAGCTATAACTCTTAAATTTTTTAAATCATTATTTTTTGTAAATTTATTCAATTTCTCTATTTGTTTAGGTATATCAACAACATATAAAGTTAATATTTTATTAATTTTTTTTGCGTCTCCATTGTATGTTTTAATTAATAAATCGAGATTAATAAATCTAAAATTTTTCGAAAGGTATTTATTATCAACCTTTTTTAATAACTCTTTATTGAGATGGATTTTTGAATTAGTCAATTTGCTAATTTTTGTGAATAATTTCTCAATCTCAAACGGTTTAGTAATATAATCGTTCATGCCAAGGTTTAAACATTTTTCTTTTTCATCTTTCATGGCATGAGCTGTCATGGCTAAAATCGGAATATTTTTTTTTGAAGGATTTAATTTATTTTTAATAATTTTTGTGGCTTCGTAACCATCCATAATTGGCATTTGTATATCCATAATAATTAAATCATAATTATTAAATTTCACCTTTTCAACAGCAATCAAACCATTAACTGCAACATCAATTTTAATTTTATTATTAAACATAAGAAGTGTATCAATTGCAAGTGTTTGATTCAAAAGATTATCTTCAACTAATAAAATTGATAGATTTTTTATTTTTCTTGTTTCTCCGGCTATATTAATATTTTCATCAAAGTCGATTAATCCCTTTTTTGCTTGTTGATATTTAATTTTAAAACTAAATACCGAGCCTTTATTTAGTTTACTTTGTACAAAAATTTGTCCATTTTGTAAATCAATTAATTTTTTAACAATTGAT
>JAUVJB010000035.1 GCA_030592465.1 Bacteroidota bacterium
ACCTGCATTTCTTCCGGGTGACCACCAATAATAATCAGCAGGATAGTTATTCGGCAACTTTACCCAAAATTCATTTCCAAAAGTATGATGTGCAAACCATCCGAAATTTAAAGGTAATATTTCAATATTTTCAGATAATTTAAATTTTAATAATTTGGCTGTTAACTGTAAACTTACACTATGCAAATCATCTGCTGAAAAATATTTTTGCACATATCCGTAAAAAGCAGAAACATCTAATTTGTGATTAAAAAAAGTATATCCGACACCTGTGGATAAAAAACCTATTCCTCCTGCAAATTGTAATTTCACATAATCGGGCAAGAATTTTTTATAGCCGGCAGAATCAATTTTATATAAGTCCTGACTATAGCTTGCCGTTATACTGAACAGCAAGATAAAAGCTAAAATCAGCAATAATTTAAAATTCGTATGTTTCAATATCAAACTCTTCATCTATAATATTTATAACATTAAATTTTTTATATTGAGCACCATAAACATTAACATACACTATGCTATCTAAATATGGTTTATATACTTCATGATGATGCGTGTGACCATGAACAGTAAACAAAACATTATTGTATTTTGCAATGGTTGTATGAAAATCTTCCTCTAAATTAGAGTCGAAATCACCATCCATAGGTGCTACATGAAAAATAACCACAGCATTTTTAAAATCCTCACTCGGTTGTAATTGAGAATCTAACCAATTTATATCAGGCACATTGCCATTAAAACCGAATTCGCGGCTATTTGTATTGATAAAAACAAATTTTATATCAGCATATATATAACTGAAATTATACTCACCAAACATTTGAGTATATGCTAATCCTCCGTTTCCAACCATATCATGATTCCCTAAAACAACAATATATGGACAATCCAAACCCAAAAGAAACGAGTTTCCCCATAAATACTGTTTTGGTAAACCGAAATCGGCAATGTCGCCAACATGAATTACAAAATCAATAGGATTATTATAATTATTTTTATTCAAATCATTAGTTGCATTAACAAAGCCTTCAAACTCGTCAAAGAAACGATGTGTATCGCCTGTAAAAGCAATTCTGATAGTATCGTTTACATTCTTTTTTAATAATTTTTTGATATTAGTTTGATTAATATCCTTATTTTTCCCCTCAAAGTCAACAACATAAGGTGAATAGTCGAACATATCTTCACATGCAACGAAGAATATCATACTAAACAGAATTAATATTTTAAATTTATTTATCATGCTTTTGATTTGTAAATTTTATATTAGCTTTTCCAAAATTTAAAACTTTGGAAAAGCTAAAAATAGTCAATATTCAATAATAAATAATCAATTACTTACAATCCTCTCATCATAATCCTTTCGGTGAATTTTGAAGCAGAAACTCCTGAATTTATTTGTACATTGCTCAATATCATGCTTGTTTGATGATTTTTCTGTACATTTTTCATTTCAGAATGAGTAATAATCCAAAAACCTGATATTTTTTCAACTTTCTTTATTGTTAATATCTTTAAAAGTTCTTCATCTTCATCATAAAACTCTTTTTTTACACCAACAAAATTGTCTTTTCTAATCCATGTAATTGTTTTTGAATACATGTAATCTTCATCTTTAGATACACTTTCAACAACATAACATGCTTCGCCATTAATGTTTTCTTCTCGTAATAATTTATGTGTGTCATCATCAAGATTACGGTCACCAAGGTCATCATAAGTAAAATCAGAGCCCATAAAATAATCACTCTTGCTATCGCTTGAAATTCGTTTAGTTTTTTTCAAAGCAGGAAGATAAATCCATTGGTCATCGTTTTTGGAATCGTCGTCGTAACTCCAACTCATAAATGATGTATTTTTAACATCTGCAGGCGTAAGGAAAAACATGATTCTTTTATCAACTTTGCCAAAATCCTTTTGGAACTGTTTAATTTTTCTCACTCTCTGACTTCCTGATTTATTGATAAGCGTCATGGTTAAGTTTGATGTTTGATCATCGCCGGTAGCACGATTATAGGCTTTATCTACTATCTGTTTGCCGGTTAAACTTTGACCTGAAACCGCAGGGCTTAATCCTATTGCAAAAATTATTGCAACTAAAACTGATTTGATTTGTAATCTTTTCATAATAATTTCTCCTTTTTTTAATGATATAATGGTTTAATAATTTTATTGTATAATTACTTTTCTTTCTTCTTAAAATAAATATTAGACATATATAACAATAGCAACATAATGGAAAGCGTTCCAACAAAACTTGTAAACATATTAAGCGACACTAAAGCTCCCAATTCGCGGTTTGGTGGGAATACTGAAAACACAAGAACCATAAAACCTGCAATCACAACTATTGCATTAAAGCTAATGGCTCTTCCTGAATGTGCCATTGTAATTTGAGCAGCCTTCAGTTTGTCATCCGTTTCAGCAGCATTATTTTTATACTGTTCAATAAAGTGTACCGCATAATCAATCCCTATACCTATGGCAATACTTGAAAGCAGTGCTGTTGTAGAACTAAGTGGGATACCAAGAAATCCCATTATACCAAAACTTATAAATGCAGTAACAAGAATAGGAACAGAGCCGATTAAACCAATTTTCATACTTTTAAACATCATTGACAAAAGGATAATAATTGTTATAAATGATATTATAAGACTCATGATTTGTCCTTCAAGAATAAGGTCAGTAAACACCAACGATTTATAACCACTTCCTGCATAATTCATCGTAATTCCCTGTTTTTTGAAATCCTCGTTATAAGAATCTATTATTGCAAGTGCAGAATTTATTGCTTTAGAATTATCACTTTTCAGCTGAAATGTAACATTCAATTTATCATAATCGTAGGTTACTACTTTATTTAGATTTTCAGGGTCACCTGACATCTCATAGAGTAGCAGATACTGTGCAATCATATTTTTACTGTCGGGAATTTTGTTAAATTCTTCCTTATCAGCATTCAAAACTTTGTTCATGCGGTCGATATAATCTGCAAGCGAAAAAGAGTTACCAACAACCTGTAGTTGATTATCTACGTCTTTCTGCATCTTATCAACCAATTTCAGTACGGATGGTTCTTTGAATACATCTTTTTTACCATCTGCATCAAGTATTAAGTTAAGAGAACTTGTGCCTCCAAAATGCTCATTAATAAATTTATCTGTTTGAACAATTTCGCTATCTTTTTCAAATTTTTCGAGAAAACTTGAATTAATCCAAACTTTTTGCATGCCAATTATTGAAAGCACAATAATAGCGGCAGTTCCAATTATTGAAACATATTTATACTTAATAACAGCAGTAGTAAAATTATTAGCAAGTTTTGAGTATGAATGTCCAGCAACATCTTTATTTCCTTTTTCTTTATTTTTTTTAGGCTTAGGTAATCCAAAAATCATAATACCTGCAGGTAAAAATACCAGAGAAAACACCATTGCAGTCATTACTCCAAAAGCAGTAAAGAGACCAAAATATTTTATAGGATAAACCTGAGATGTGAGTAAAGAGATAAACCCTACAGCAGTTGTAACAGAAGTCATAACTACAGGTTTCCACAAATTTTTCAGCAAATCAATAGTTGCTTCCTTTTTTGTTGCATTAGGATGCTTATTAATATATAGATGAAGGTGTGTGTATAGATGAATTCCATCCGCCACACCAATCGCGATAAGCATCACGGGAATCATGGTTGATACTGCATAAATTGGAATATTTACTGCTGCCATAAGTCCGAAAGCCCAAATAGTTGAAAAAAATACAACGCCAAGAGTTATAAGCGTTCCTTTTAAACTTCTTAACATAACAAAAAGAACAAGGAAAATTACCAATAAAACTATCGGCACCATTTTTTTCATATCGGCAGGCCCAAGCAATGCCATTGTGCCTTCAACTATTGGGCGACCTGCAACATAAATTTTAATATTGTCTGTATTGGACGCTTTAGCAACGCTCAATATTTTTTTGTAAAATTCCTGAGTGAAAACATCATCTTTAATTTCAGCAACTATTACTGTAACAGTCTCATCTGTAGATACTAATCTACCAAAAATCATTTCGTTGTTTTCAACATTCTTTTTTAATTCTTGTAGCTTTTCTTTTAATTTAGGAACACGCTTAAAAAATCGTTTTACATCCATTCCATATTCTGATCCAACAATATTATCTGCCGTATAAAGCGAAGTTACATCGTCTTTATCAATCTCTTCCATCTTCTGCAATCTTTTAGTAAGCTGTTTTAAGGTATCTAAAGTTGCAGTATTAAAAATCCCGTTTTTGTTTTCTATAGCTACGATTATTCCATCATTAATTCCAAACCATTCTTCCGCCTTATCGCTATAAACAAAAGCAGGGTTGTTTTGTGGCATGTACTTATCTAAATCGGTTTCCATTCTTGTGTTTTCTTTCATCTTAATGAAAAATAATGCAGTAATAACAAGAATCGCAATCATGGTAATCCATGAATAATTTAATAATTTATTTAATAATTTTTCCATTTTTATATGTATTAATTAATATTTACTAACTTAAATTTTATAAAATAATCCCGATTTTAAAATTATCAAGATTTTACAAGAATATAGTTTTAGATGTCGGTTTTGGTGCTTTCACAACCAACACGCGAACAATTTTATCTGAATTATTGTAAATACAATGAGGAATATCTTTCGGACTTTCCACTAAACAATCGGAATGAACTATTTGCTTCTCCTCTCCTACCATAATTTCAGGTGTTCCTTCTAAAATATAGAAAAAAACGTCAACCGGTGTAATATGAGGTTTTAAACTTTCACCTGCTTGTAGTGTAATATGTGATGCTTGTGCAGAACTATTGTCATATAATAGTTTTGATTCTATTTTGTGTGGTGTTTTTTTTATCGATGTTTCTGCTACTTTAGTAATTTTCATAATAATTTGTTTTATTTTACAATTAATATTTTAATTGTTTCAAGTAATCTCTTTCCTTCCAATTTAAGGTCAAAAGAATATAAATTTTGCTTCCATTTTTTTACAAGCAATCTTAATGCTCCCATTAATATTATTGTTATTTGTTTTTTATCAACTTCACTTTTTATTTCTCCGGCATTTTGTCCATCTTCTATAATTTGTGAAATAAGTTCCTCATTTGCCTGAAGTATCTCATTAATTTTTTTATACAATGTTTTATCATTATTAAATATTTCTTCTGCAAATATTACAGAAATTATTGCCGGATTTTCTGTGAGAATATTAAGATGTGTTTGGTAAATTTTTTCTATTTTCTGTAACGAAGTCAAATTACTTTTCATCAATTGTTGATTAAATCCCTGAATATTATTTTTAAATTCATCAAGAATTTCAACAAGAATATGAAATTTACTCTCAAAATGTCTATAAATTCCGGGTTCTGAAATGCCAATTGCTTTAGAAAGATTTTTAATTGTTAATCCCTGTATTCCATTTTTATCAATAATTATAATTGCTTCATTAATTATTTGCTGTTGTCTGTCTGTTAACATTTCAAATATTGTTAGTTAGTATTCACTCACAAAATAAATACTTTTTTTTTAATTATGCAAATTTTTTTCAATTAATTAATGAATTTCCTTTAATGATTAAAAATTTAAAACTTGCAAAATATTGCTAATCAGTGCAATAAATACATTTTTAGATATTAATATTAACCAAAATAAATTATCAATTTCAAAAATAAGGGATTGGTAAAACTATAGTTAATCTTGTCCGATTTTATGATATTTTGTGTTTTAATTCTTTTATGTCAAAATTATAACTACTACGAAAACAAAAAGTTGCCAAAATTCTTATTGTTTATGAATAGTAGGATAATCGCCATTATCCGCCAGCTGGCTGATTAGCCGACTATCGGTTTTGTAATAGACTTACATACAGATTTATAACTTTTAGCCTTCCGTCAGCTGACGGATCAACCGCTTATCGGCTTTTCGGAGCAGACTCATCTAATAATCAATAAAAAAAAATTGATGCTTCAGGATGAGCCAACGAAATAAATTGAGCAAAAAAAAAGTTAACATATTACATAATTAAAAAAAACAGTCAACGTTATTCAGGCATTGTCAAATGGTCAAACTTTAAACATTAAACCTGAAACCTGAAACTTTTAACCTTAAACTTTAAACTTTATATATTTTTTTATTTAATAATTTTTAGTATTTTTCAAAATTCAGTTATTTTTAAATATATTAGATAATGAAGAAAAACAAACCTCGAACAAGTAAAAAATTTAACCCATTAAATAATTACAACAAAACAAAAAAAGAGATAAATTTTGTTTCTATAAAAGATGCTTCTGACAAAGACTACAAACGAATAGGTTTTAAATCAGGGCTTGAAGTACATCAGCAACTTAAAACAAAAGAAAAATTATTTTGTCATTGTCCTGCCGGGCTATACAATGATGATGATGATTTTGACGCTGAAATTATCAGGCACATGCGACCTGCTTTAAGTGAACTCGGCGGTTACGACGGCACAGCTTTAATGGAATTTAAAACACACAAAAATATTTTCTATCACATTAAAAACGAAACTGCATGTACTTATGAAGTTGACGACACTCCTCCTTTTTTAATTAATAAAGAAGCTTTAGAATATGCACTTATAATTTCGCAACTTTCAAAATTAAGTATTGTTGGTGAAGTTCATATTACACGAAAACAATATCTTGATGGCAGTATCCCTACAGGATTTCAACGTACTGCAATACTTGGTGTCGATGGTGAATTACAACTTAAAAATAAAAAAATCGGGTTAATACAATTAAGTATTGAAGAAGATGCTTGTCGTGAAGTATCTGATATTGGACACAACAGAATATACAAAACCGACCGACTTGGCATGCCTTTAATTGAGACAGTTACTCAGCCCGAATGTCTTACTCCCTACGAATTAATGGAAGCTGCTGATTATATTCGTTTCTTAAACCGCAGTACAGGCAAAGTTAGAACAGGAATTGGAGCTGCCCGCGAAGATGTTAATGTTAGCTGTGAAGGTGGAACAAGAGTTGAAATAAAAGGTGTTTCACACAATAAATGGATACCAAGATTATCACATAATGAAGCTTTTAGACAATGGGCTTTATTACATGTCAGAGATATTCTTAATACAAAAGTGAAAGACAAAAAAAGTTGGAAAATATCTTCAACTAAATTAAATTTTCATGCCTATAATTTTGATTATGAACCTATTAATCATGCAAAAAAAAATAAATATAAAATTTATGCCGTTAACTTGCCCTATTTTAAAGGGATACTTTCTCACTTTACTCAACACGGAAAAATTTTCGCTAATGAAATAACCGACCGTTTAAAAGTCATTGCATGTCTTGATAAACCAAACATGACACATTCAGAAGAACTTAACACGGTAATAGATGAGAATATTTTTGAGCAAATAAAAAAACTATTAGACGCCAAAGATGATGATGCACAAATAATTTTTTGGGGTCCTGAAAATGATATTCCCACAGCTCTTGAAACAATTGAAGAACGTTGCATGATGGCTTTTGAGGGTATTCCATCTGAGACAAGAAAATCATTTCCTAACGGCACAACAATTTTTGAAAGAGTATTACCCGGTGCCGACAGAATGTACCCTGACACAGATTCTGCACCTATCCCTTTAGAAGATGAATATATTGATAAGATTGGCAAAAATCTTCCTATTGATATTTTTATTAGATTCAAACAACTCAATGATTGGGAAATTCCTGAAGATACTCATAAATATATCTTAAAAAAGAACCTATGTCCTATTATTGAAAAAATTATTAACAACTTAAAAATAAAACCCAAATTTGTTGGTACTTTTTTTGGACATACTTTAAAACATGTTGAAGGACAAATTCAAGCACATCCCGATTTTACTTACGATAAAATTTATGACTTATTTGAATTCATAGAAAAGAATAAATTAGACTTACTGATAAGTAAAAAGATGATACCTGTTATTTATCAATACCCAAATATGGATTTTGAATCTGTTCTTACAAATTTACATTTCAAAAGACGTACAAAAGAAGAAATTTTTGCTCCGGCTGATTACCTTATTGAAAAATTTAAAGAAATAAAAATATCAAAAAATAACGATGTTACAGCAAACTGGGTTATGGGACAATTACACCACCAGGCAATCGGCAATATTTCGTTAAGAGAACTTAAAAATAATATTGAAAAAAAATTATAAAATGAACGAAGATATTTATCAAGGATATAAAGGCAAAGCACTTGAGACTCTTAAGAAACATAAAGCAAGAGTTTGGGGTATTGTTGACACAAACACATCAAGAGGTTTTTTCCATGGCACCATACTACCACGTGCCGAAAATGACGATGATCAACACATTGTTTTAAAACTCATTACAGGCTATAATGTAGGTATTGATATTAAAACAATAAAAGACATTAAAGAAGTTGATTATAAAAAAGCTACATATAAAATTCCCGAAAAAGAATTTCCTTATACAGAAGGGTTGCCAAAAGTTAAACTATTTGGTACAGGCGGCACAATAGCTTCACGACTCGACTACAGGACAGGTGCTGTTATTCCTGCATTCTCACCCGGTGAACTATATGGGTCAGTTCCTGAATTAGCTGAAATATGTAACTTAACTACCGAAAAAGTTTTTGCTATTTTTAGTGAGAACATGGGACCCGAACAATACAAAGCTCTTGCCATTGCTATTGGAAAAGAAATAAAAAACGGCATTGATGGAATTGTTATTGCTCATGGTACTGATACTCTGCATCACACAGCCGAAGCATTAACTTATATGGTACAAAATCCACCGATACCAATTGTTTTGGTAGGTTCGCAACGTTCATCCGACCGTCCCTCATCCGATGCTGCTCTTAATTTAATTCATTCGGCTTATGCAGCCGGTCATGGAGATATTGCAGAAGTAATGGTTTGTATGTTTGGACCTACATCTGACGAATATGGTTTTCTTCATCGTGGTACAAGAGTGAGAAAAATGCACTCATCATATCGTTCAACATTCAGAACAATTGGGGATACGCCTCTTGCAACTGTTACACGTAATGGTGTTGTTCCTATAAAAAAAGAATATAACCATAGACGAAAAGATAAAAATGTTGAGATATTACCTTATTTTGAAGAAAAAGTAACAATTGTTTACTATTATCCTAACATGCAGCCTGATATTATTGATTCATTGGTTGATAATGGCTACAAAGGAATTATTATTGCCGGAACAGGATTAGGTCATGTTAATAAAATTATTTATCCTGCAATTGAACGTGCAATAAGCAAAGGAGTTCATATTTTTATGACTGTTCAAACACTTTGGGGATATGTTAATATGTATGTTTACGATACAGGTCGCGATTTGTTAGCTAAAGGGATTGTGCCATTGCAGAATATGCTGCCCGAAGCAGCTTATATAAAATTAGGTTGGGTATTAGGTCAAACTAACGAGCATGAAGAGGTGAAAAAAATGATGCTTACTCCTATTAATGATGAAATAACATCACGTGAACCATATAATGGATATCTAATTTATCAAGTCGGGGTTAAAGAAGTTGAAGAATTTATTAAAAAATTTAGAAAATAATATCAAAAGATGTGCGTTTCTTATTAACCAATACTGGCAGAAACATTAAACTTTAAACATTAAACATTAATCTCTTAACTTTTTTATTGAAAGAATACTATTTATTTTTTACTTTTGTCCAAATTAAATTTTATATATAAAATCATGAACAACTCAGACACTCAACTTAATTTTAATTCAAGCAATCTTATTATTTTTGCATATAAAAAAAGAAAGCCTTTATTAATAATTACAGTTATAGCTATTATTGTATCAATAATAGTATCATACACAATAAAACCAAGATACGAATCTTCGGTTATTTTATTTCCGGCATCTTCGAGTTCAATTTCTCAAGACTTGTTTAGAGATAATGTTTCATCAAAAGATATTTTAAAATTGGGTGAAGATGAAGAAGTAGAACAATTGTTACAAATATTGCATTCAGATAATATTAAAAATATGATAATTAAAAAATACGACTTAATACAACACTATAATATTGATACAGCATCGGCTTACCCTATTACAAAACTTAACAAAGAGTTTGACAAAAACTTTTCATTTTCGCCAACTCAATTTATGTCCATAGAAATAAAAGTTCTTGACACTGACCCAAAATTAGCTGCAGATATGGCTAACGATGTTGCTTCATTTATTGACACAACAATGAATAATATGCAAAAAGAAAGAGCCCTTAAAGCATTGAAACTTGTTGAGAATCAATATTTTTCTTTAAAAAATCGAATTAAAACGCTTGAAGATTCATTACAAATATTGCGTGGTTTCGGAGTGTTAGACTATCAAAAACAAGCTGAAGTCATTAGTGATGGATATTCTCAAGCTCTCATTGCCAAAAATAATAATGCAATTAAAATTTTAGGAAAAAAACTTGATGCCTTATCTATATATGGAGGACCGTATTTGTCAACTGCAAATCATATATGGACTTTAAATAAACAATTAAGTTCTTTAGAAGAAAAATATTCTGAAGCTCAAGTTGATGCCTATCAAGATTTGCCTCACAAATTTATTGTAAATAATGCACAAATTGCTGAAAAAAAATCATATCCTATTAGATGGTTAATTGTTTCTATATCAACAGTATCAACCTTTATTTTAGCATTACTTTTACTTATTATTATTGACAATTTTAAAAGAAACAAAGTCTTTAAAAATATCTAAATCTAATTTAGTTAGTGTCTGTGAGAAAACTCTAAATAGTTTGTTATTTCAGTAATGCAATCCCGATGGCTTGGGATTCAATTGATAAATTGTTCTATTGTTATTTTCCATACTACTTGTATTTGAATAATTATATGAAGAATAAAAATATTACGTGGGTTTATATTATTTCTTTACTTTTTATTGCAATAAATGCTTTTTTTATTGCTAAGGAAATGTATTTATTTTGTGTTGTACCGGTTGCATTACTAATAATAATACTTACATTTTTTCATTATGATAAATTATTACTTTTAATAGTTTTTTTAACACCTATTTCAATACCATTACATGAATTGTATGGTAATTTAGATTTTGATATGAACCTGCCTACCGAGCCATTGCTTTTTGGTTTAACCATTATTATAATCTTAAAATTTATTCTTGATAAATCGTTTGATAAAAAAATTCTTTATCATCCTGTTTCTATTGCAATTTATCTTAATCTAATATGGATGTTTGTTACTTCAATAACAAGCACAATGCCAATTGTTTCATTCAAATATTTAACTGTACGCATTTGGTTTGTAATACCTTTATACTTTTTATCTACTCAGTTATTTAAAGATAAGAAGAATTTTTATCGATATTTATGGCTATATATTATTCCGTTACTATTTGTAATAATATATGCTGTTACGCGACATGCACAATATAGCTTGTTTGACAATAAAATTGCACACTGGGCAGCTAATCCTTTTTACAAAGATCACACATCATATGGAGCAACTTTAGCAATGTTTATCCCTATATTAACCGGTTTTGCAACAAATATAAAATACTCATCAAAAACGAAAATTTTAATCCGAATACTTTTAATAATATTTATAATAGCACTGCTATTGTCATATACTCGAGCTGCATGGATTAGTATCATTGTTGCATTTGCAGTATGGTTAGTTATTAAAATTAAGCTCAAATTTCGGTATGTAGTAATATTAGCAGGCATTACATTATTTTTTGGATTTCTGTTTCAGTCACAGATATACATGAAACTCAAAAGAAATAAACAAGATTCTTCAGTTAATGTTGAAAATCACATTAAATCAATTTCAAATGTATCGTCAGACGCATCAAACCTTGAAAGAATAAATCGTTGGAATAGTGCTATAAGAATGTTTGAAAAAAAACCGATTTTCGGATGGGGACCAGGAACTTTCATGTTCAAATATGCTCCATTTCAATTGGCAGATGAGAAAACAATTATTAGCACAAACGAAGGAAACAGAGGTAATGCTCATAGTGAATATTTTGGACCTCTGTCAGAATCCGGCATCTTTGGATTTATAACGATCCTTCTTATTGTTATAATTACTATTTATACAGCTGTTAATGTTTATTCAAAATCCCAAAACAAGCAAGTTAAAATGCTGGCACTCATTTCATTATTAGGATTAACTACCTATTATATACATGGATTTTTAAATAATTTTTTAGACATGGATAAGGCTGCCGTACCTTTTTGGGGATTTACAGCAATTATTGTAGCTTTAGATGTGTATTACAAAAATATGGAAAAAGAAAAAATATTGTAACTGTTCACACTATTATACGAAATATCTTAAATTAAAAAAAATCGGAAAATTAATGAAAGTCAATACCTAATATTGAAATATCATCAAAAAATTTATTTTCACCTTTATAAATATTCAGTCTCTTGATAATATTATCAATTATCTCATCCATTTGTCTGTTTGACGAAATATCATCTTCAATAGGTTTGGTACCAAATTGCACTTTCTTATTATTTTCCATCTCCACTAAGCCGTCAGTATAACAAACAATTTTTGAATTAGAAGTAAGTAGCATATAACCTTCTGTTAATTCAGGAATCTCGTCAAACATTCCTAACCCAACACAACCACTTGTTAAAAATCTTGTTTCTTTTTTTTCACCATTATATAACACAGGAGGATTGTGCCCTGCATTAACATACTGCAATTCTCTCGTTTTTGCGTTGTATCTCGCTATAAAAAGCGTTATAAATTTCTCGCAATTTGCACTTTTTATTACTGTTTCATTCAATTTTTCAATTATGCTTGCTAATGTTTTTTTTGAGGTAAATAAAGCTCTCATATTTGCTTGGAAATTTGACATTAAAAGAGCAGCAGAAATTCCTTTACCGGAAACATCGGCAATGCAAAAGCCATATTCGTTTTTATTTAATTTTATAAAGTCATAATAATCGCCGCCAACTTCATGATGAGGTAAATAATAAGCTGATACAAAAAGCTCATCATTATGAGGTAATTCATCAGAATTAGGAATTAACATAGTTTGCATTTTTGATGCAAGTTCTAACTCTTTATTAATTTTTTCTTGACGAATACTTTCTTTAAAAAAATGTTTATTCTCTATTGCAACAATTATAACATTTGTGAGAGTTTGAATAAAATGAAGATGTTTAATTGTGGGACTTATTCCTTCCCGTTCTTCATCAATATCTCCAATAATAACAAATGCAATAGGCATATCATGATTATAAACGGGAATAACTACATCAAAATAGCTAAGATCAGGATTAAGAGTTGTTGTTAAACTTGTTATCTGATTATAATATAATAAATCGTTTTCAACTGAAATATTGCGAATTTTATTACAATCAAAACCTGAAGCTAATATACAATCCCATTTTTCTTTATAACTATATATAACTACTTTGCCAATATTCAAATCTTTACGTAAAATTCTTTCAAAAAAATCAAGAAGTTCTTTTGTTGAAAGATTATCGTTAATTGCTTGAGTTATGTTAAGCAACAAATTAAGCTTAAAATTGCAAAACTGAAGTCTTTTTAATGATGCCTTTATTGCCATGATATTTCATTTTTAAGTTTTGACAAATTGTCTTTCACATAATGCATTAAAACAAATAATCTTTTTAAGCTTTCACCCTTTCAGAATAAGAGTTTGTACGAGTATCAATTTTAATAACATCGCCTGTGTTAATAAATAATGGAACATTAATTTCTGCTCCTGTTTCTATTGTTGCAGGTTTTAATGATGAAGTAGATGAAGAGTCCCCTCGAACGCCAGGCTCTGTATATTTAATTAACAATTGAACAAAAGGAGGCAACTCACAAGTCATTGGTGTTTCTGTGTCTGCGTGAAAAACCACCTCTACAGTTTGACCTTCTTTTAAAAACTGTGGAGCATTTATAATATCTTCAGATATTGTTATCTGTTCAAAAGTTTCAGTATGCATAAAATTATATCCCATATCATCTTTATACAAATATTGATATGGTCGTCGCTCTATTCGGGCTACATTTACCTTAACACCGGAATTAAAAGTATGGTCAATAACTTTACCTGTATTCAAATTTTTAAGTTTTGTTCTTACAAAAGCAGGACCTTTCCCCGGTTTAACATGTTGAAATTGTACAATTGTAAATAAATTATTGTTAAACTCTATACATAATCCATTTTTAAAATCTGCTGTTGATGCCATAATTAATTGCTAATTTTTAAATTGTTAATAAAATACAAAAATAATGTAAAACAACAAAATAATTAAATATTATTAGGAATTTAATTCATTCTAAATAAAGTAAATCCAATTTTAGACCGGAATATTCAATTAAATCGCACTTTAGAGCTCCTAATTTTAAATCAAACTGAACTCTTACCGGAATTAAATTCTCATCTTTTGTAATCCAGATTTTTAAATCATCGTTCGATTTAAAAACACGACCCACCTCAACTATCGGAACAAATTTCATACAATTAAATTTCCCTAAACGTGTTTCAATTATTTCATCGCCTTCATAACGTATTATCAGAGGAAAAACCTCATCAGAAAAATATGTGTCAATTTTTATTACTTGATTAATATTTAAACTCTTCTTTAATTTATTTCTTAAATAATAAAATGATGATAACACATCTTGAATATTTTTAGGTGCTGCATGTTTACCGCTTTTCAGACTTATTACAGAATCATTCTCACGGTCATAGGTTACTTCATTATAATATCTATAGCTATTCTCACTAATATTTCTCACCGATTTTTCAGGAAGGTTTGTCTGAGGGTCAAAATAACTCTCATAAATGTCATTTACTTCATAAAATTTCTCAACCAGTTTTATTGTTCGGGCACTCGCAACAGAATGAATTACTCCTTTATTGTTATACGTTGCATCATTAATTTTCAACACAGCCTCTCCTCCGTCAATCCATCCATAATAAAGAACATATTTTAATGTTTCCCCTGCTTTATATGGTGGTTCAACAAAATTATTTTGCGACTTACCTTGAACTATTACAAAAAATATTAATATTAAAAATAATCTTTTCTTCATTCAATTGTCTGATAAAACTTTAACGGAATAACTAACAAAAAGATATAAAAATATGATATTTACAAAGGGTAAACAAACAATTTTGATAATATATTTTTACTTTGAGTCCGCTCCGAAAAATATTTTTCGTCATTGCGAACAAGCCTTTACCGAAAAATCGGGAACGTGAAGCAATCCATATATATTGATTATCAACAAATTACTTCGGGCTTTGCCCTTGCAATGACATCTATGGAGACTTTTTCAACTTGAATTCAAATATTATTTGCACGAAAACTAATTCATTTATTATTATTGATAGATATTAATAAACTATGACTAATAGCTAATTCTTTATCGGAAATATTTTGAAATTTTTTATCAACCTTAATTTCTTTTAACTTTATTATATCACCTTTTCTATTAATTTCTTCAACAATTTTTATCCCTACTTTACTATAAATTTCCCGATATTGTGTTATTCTCAATCTGTTCTGCGGTTGTATAGTGTTATCTATTAATGACCATTCTTTATCTGAAAATTTCAAAAAATTATAAATACTAATCTTTTTATCAAGATGGGCAAAATGATCAGACATATCGATAAAATGACTCATTATTGCTTTCTGTTTTAAAACTCTATTAAACTCTTTTAAAATATTGATTAAAATTTTTGGGTAAATATGTTCAAATGTGTTGTTTGAAGTAATTAAGTCAATTGACAATGATTGTAACGGTAATCGACGTGCATCACCAACTATAAAATTAATATTTAATAGGTTTAATAATTGCTCAATTTTTAATTTATCTTGTTTGTGATAACAATCAAATAAAACATTTAGTCTGCCTTTATCAATTTCTTTCAAATATTTATTAAGCTCACTGTTTTTATAAAACTGATAATATTTTGCAATTGTTTGTTTTAGATTTTCTTCGCTGACTAAATTACTAATATCAACACTATAAATTTTATCGGACCGGCTTAAAAACATATATATTGGTATAACCGGATACCAGCCTGTTCCTAATTCAAGCACATTAAAATTATTTGTTATTGACGAATATTTACGAAAATAATTAACATGATTTTGTGCATGTAATAACCTGTCAATAAAATATTCATCGGTTAAAATAACGCCTTTTGTTATATATTTTTGAAATAAATAATTTATTTTTTGACTTCGTGGCAAAAATGAAATAATTTTTTGAACAACCGCTTTAACAATCCAAATACTCATTTTATAAAAATTATAATTTATTTAGTGTTTTCTAAAAAAAATATTATTTGCTGTCATTGCAAGGAGAAACAACGAACAAGAATAAATAAATTAGTTTTGTGCAGACGCTAAAAATGTTTTAAAACTACACCAATTTACTTAAAAATATTTTTTTTAGGAACAGTAGCAACAAAATCTTTTAAATAGAAGGGTTCAAAATAGGCAGTATCTTCAATTTTTTTATCTAAAAATGATTGATATGAAAGAGCTGTCATATCTTTTGCCGAAGGGAAAACACCATCAATAAAAAAAGCATTTCTGTTTTTAATAATATCTTTACATTTATCAGCACCATTGCCAAAAAAAATAATTTTTCTGTTTTCTAATAACTTTTTATACGAATTTTCGTCAATAATATCAGCTGATACTTTTACCTTTTGTTGGTTATTAAAATCATAAAATGCTGAATAAACCTCCATTCGCCTAGCATCAATCATTGGGCAAAACCACAAGTTTTCAACATCAGAAATATTTAAAGAATTTAATTTATTGCTGTTAACAACTCCCCATGCCATTAATTGTAAAGTGCCAATACCAATTAACGGTTTGTCAACTGCATAACAAATACCTTTTGCCACTGAAACACCTATTCGCAGACCCGTATATGAACCGGGACCTTTGCTCACTGCAACTGCATCGAGCTGTAACGCTGAAATGTTATTTTGTTTTAACATCTCATCAATAAAAACCGTTAAGATAGTTGAATGTGATTTGTCTTCTTTGCTCTCTTTATAATCAATTAATTTACCGTTTTCTGAAAGTGAAACAGAACATACATTTGTCGATGTTTCTATATTTAAAATTACAGCCATTGTATCCCTTTATCTAAATAGTCTTTGCAAGAAAACGCCAACTACTGCGTTATTCTCGCTTTTGAAACAGTCATTTACGAAAGTAAACTCCTTGATTTCATCCGCCAGCTGGCGGATCGAAAGCCTTGTCTTTGACGTTTTCTTAT
>JAUVJB010000271.1 GCA_030592465.1 Bacteroidota bacterium
AAAAATGCAATCTATATGGCTTCAAAATCTTGTCTCGAAATTGAAAAACTTAACGAACATTTAAAATATGATGAGTTTCTCGGCAAAGGTACTGCAGCTCTTTCTGAATTTGTTTCAGGCAGTCCTTCTCTTTGTGCTGTTGCCGATTATGCAAAAATACATATTGACAGACGTTTAACTTGGGGCGAAACAAAAGAATCTGCTCTTGCCGAAATTGAAGAAATTGTTAAAGACATGGATGCTAAAGTTGAAGTACTTTACTATGAAGAAACAGCTTATACAGGCAAAAAATATGGTATGGAAAAATATTATCCTACATGGAAAATACCCGAAGATCATATTGTTGTGAAAACAGGTGTTGATACTTTTAAAGAACTCTTAAATAAAGAACCAATTGTTGACAAATGGACTTTTTCTACTAACGGAGTAACAATGAATGGTTTCTATAATATACCTATGATAGGTTTTGGACCAGGTAATGAAGTTTATGCACATGCTCCAAACGAAAAAGTTCCTGTTGAAGACCTTAAAGTTGCATCTGCCTTTTATGCTCTTTACGCTTATAAAATTGCTGATGCAGAATAATTTACTGATAATTAATTAAATACATATCATCATTTAAAACAATAAATTATGAATTTAACATATTCTCAAATAATTGAGCAAATAAATAAATTAAATAATACTAAACTTTTTCAAAAAGATTTTTTATTAACATGGGAAAAAAGCAAAGATGAATTAAAACAAATATTTTATGTAGCAGAAGCTCTGAAATATTTACACGACAACAATATTTCATCAAAATGTTTTGATTCAGGATTAGCAATATCATTATTTAGAGATAATTCAACACGAACACGTTTTTCATACGCATCAGCAGCAAATTTGTTAGGGCTTGAGATACAAGACCTTGATGAAAAAAAATCACAAATTGCACATGGCGAAACTGTTCGCGAAACGGCAAATATGATTTCGTTTTTAACCGACATTATTGGCATACGTGATGATATGTACATTGGTGAAGGTGATACTTATCAGCGTGAAGTTGGTGATGCTCTTGATTATGGTTATGAAACCGGCTTATTAAATCAACGTCCGGGAATTATAAACCTGCAATCTGATATTGACCACCCTACACAATCAATGGCTGATTTTTTACACTTGATTAATCATTTTGGCTCAATTGAAAATCTAAAAGGTAAAAAAGTAGCTATGACATGGGCTTATTCTCCGAGTTATGGCAAACCTCTTTCAGTTCCTCAAGGTGTAATAGGTCTTTTCACTCGCTTTGGAATGGATGTTGATATTGCTTATCCCGAAGGTTATGATATTATTCCTGAAGTGATGGATATTGCTTCAAATAATGCTAAAAAAAATGGTAGCAGTTTCAGAAAAGTTAATTCAATGGACCAAGCTTTTAAAAACGCTGATATTGTTTACCCAAAAAGTTGGGCACCATTTACAGTTATGCAAGAAAGAACAAAATTGCTTAAAGCTGATGATTCTCAAGGTTTAGATAATTTAGAACAAAAATGCCTTGCTCAAAATGCTAATTTCAAAAATTGGGAATGCACCGAAGAAAAAATGAAACTTACTAAAAACGGTGAAGCACTTTATATGCACTGTTTACCTGCAGACATATCTAACGTTTCATGTAAACAAGGAGAAGTTCAAGATACTGTATTTGACAGATACCGCATTCCTCTTTATAAACAAGCAGGTTATAAACCTTATATTATTGCTTCAATGATGCTTAATAATAAATTTCAAAACCCTGCTAATCTTCTCGAAACATTTATAAAAGAGAACAAACAAAGAGTTAGATATTGATATTTTTATTGAGACAAATAATTTTAAAGACTTACAAAATAATGTAAGTCTTTTTTCTTATAATGCTTTGATAATTATAATAATTTAGAGAAATTTGCGAATCCCTTTTAAATAAAATAGTATGTCAAAAATAATTATCAAAAATCAAGAGCAAATAGAAGGTATTAGAAAGAGTTCAAAACTCGCCGGAGAAGTATTAAAATACATTGCTCAATATGTAAAAGAAGGTGTTAACACTGAATATCTTGATAATAAAATTGAAGAATTTATCAGAGACCACAAAGCAATACCCGCCCCTTTAAACTATTACGGTTTTCCAAAATCAAGTTGTATTTCGTTAAACGAAGTTGTTTGCCATGGTATTCCATCTTCAAAAATAATAATTAAACCCGGAGATATTTTAAACATTGATATTACTACCATTCTTGATGGATATTATGGAGATACAAGCAATATGTTTACAGTTGGTGAAATATCAGAAGAAGCACAAAATTTGATTGAAGCAACAAAGCATTGCTTAAATCTTGGCATACAGCAAGTTAGACCTAACAATCGTTTTGGTAACATCGGTTTTGTTATTGCACGATATGCCAAATCAAAAGGATATAGTGTTGTTTATGAATTTTGTGGTCATGGTGTTGGCATTGAGTTTCACGAAGAGCCACAAGTTGATCATATTGCTCGCAAAAACACAGGTGAAAAAATGAAACAGGGGATGATATTTACTATTGAACCTATGATTAATCTTGGAAGAGCTAAAGTTAATATTAACAAAGATGATGGTTGGACTGCAACAACAGTTGATAATAAGTTATCAGCTCAATTTGAACATACAATTTTAGTTGCTGATACAGGATATGAGGTTTTAACCGATGTTTCTGATGAATATTAATAGTTTATAAAGTTGAAAGTTTATAAAAAAAATAAATTTGGGTTTAATCACAGTATCTATTAGTTCTTTTTGCAGTAGGCTCGTTATTTATTTTCTGATAAAATTAATTTACGTAACATATTTAGTGCTGTTACTGAAGCACGGGTAATATTTCTTTCGCGATTATCGCCAAAAAGAAATTTTTGAGCTATAATATTACTTTTAGATGCAACTGCAATCCATGTTGTTCCAACGGGTTTTTCTTCACTCCCACCTGTTGGTCCTGCAATTCCTGAAGTTGCAATTGCATAATCTGAATGAAACAAATTTATTATTCCTGTTGCCATCTCGCTTACAACCTGCTTACTAACAGCACCATGTTTCTCAATACTTTGATTATTTACTTTTAAAATTGATGTTTTGATGTTGTTTGAATAAGCAACAACTGAACCTAAAAAATATTTAGAGCTGCCGGAAACTGAAGTAATTAAATGTGCAATATTACCACCTGTACAACTTTCAGCAGATGCTACCGTTTTATTATTTAAAATCAATAATTTACCTATAACTTCCTGAAGTGTTTCTTTATTATAACCAAAAATATTTTCATTAATGATTTTTTTTAATTTTTCTACCTCATTATCAATTAGTTTGGTTAATAATTCAACATCATTACCTTTAATAGTCAAGCGTAATTTAACAATTCCGGGTGAAGGTAAATAAGCTAAACTCATATTTTCCGGTAAATTATTTTCCCAATCACTAATTTTTTCAGCAAGTGATGATTCTGCATAGCCTTGTGTTAATATTGTTTTGTGTATTATTGTCGCTGTGTTAAACTTGCTTTTAATTAATGGAATAATCTCATTTTTCATCATTGAAATCATTTCAAAGGGCACTCCGGGCATTGAAACATACACTCTATTGTTTTTTTCAAACCACATACCGGCTGCTGTACCATTATAATTTCGTATTATCTTGCAGTTTTCAGGTACTTCGGCTTGTTCTTTGTTAAGTTTATTCATGCCCATATCTCTATTTGAGACAAAGTGTTTAATATCATTATAAACTATCTG
>JAUVJB010000267.1 GCA_030592465.1 Bacteroidota bacterium
ATAAGCTCTGACAAGTTTTAGCAATCAGTCCGCCAGCTGGCGGACTGTGAACGGTTACTTATATTTTTGCTAAATATATTAAAACAAATTATTATAATCTGACAGATAATTGTTTAACCATAATATTTTTCCATTGGAAAAACGTGCCTTCAGCAATTTTATTACGAGCCTCAGAAACTAACCACAAATAAAATCTCAAATTATGAATGCTGGCAATTTGTCCGGCTAAAAACTCTCGAGCTACAAATAAATGTCTCAAATAAGCCTTTGTATAATAAGAATCGACAAATGAAGTTCCATCAGTGTCGAGTGTAGAAAAGTCTGTTGCCCATTTTTTATTTTTAATATTAATTATACCGGTTTTTGTAAACAACATCCCGTTTCTACCGTTACGCGTTGGCATAACACAGTCGAACATATCAACACCAAGAGCAATCCCCTCAAGAATATTAACAGGAGTACCAACACCCATAAGGTATCTTGGTTTATCTTGCGGAAGAATCTCATTAACAACTTGAATCATTTCATACATTTTATCAGTTGGCTCGCCAACCGACAAACCTCCAATTGCATTACCTTCTCTATTTAATGCTGCAATAGATTCTGCTGCTTTTCTACGTAAATCAGGATAAACACCACCCTGAACAATTGGAAAAAAAGTTTGGCTATGACCATACTTCGGGCTTGTTTCGTCGAAACGTTTTATTCCTCTTTTTAACCAAGCAAGGGTTAAATCTAATGATTCATCTGCATATTTATAATCACTATCGCCCGGAGGACATTCGTCAAAAGCCATAATTATATCAGCGCCAATAATACGTTGAATATCAACAACTTTTTCAGGGGTAAAAAAATGCTTTGAGCCATCAATATGTGAACGAAAAGCAGCACCTTCGTCTGACAACTTACGATTATCAGATAATGAAAAAACCTGATATCCCCCACTATCAGTCAAAATTGGTTTGTCCCAATTGATAAACTTATGTAATCCTCCCGCCTTTTCCAATATTTCTAATCCGGGACGAAGATATAAATGGTATGTATTACCAAGAATAATTTGTGCTTTTATATCATTTACTAAATCACGTTGATGAACTGCTTTTACAGAACCAACAGTACCTACAGGCATAAATATTGGTGTTAATATTTCGCCGTGATCTGTTGTAATTTTACCAATTCGTGCTTTTGTTTGTGTATCGGTTTTAATTAATTCAAAATTCATCAAAACAATATTTTATGCAGGCAAAGATACATATTATTAAAAAGTTTACACTAAAAGGATAAAAAAACATTGCAATCTAAAAATCCACAAATTACACGATTTTTTTGAGAGGAAAATCAAATTAAATTTCATTCCAATTTCATTATATAATCATTCCCTGTTTTGTGTCCACATTAAATCTTAAATCTAAAATCTAAAATCTAAATTGTCTTTAATTATATACTTTGAGAAGTTGTATTTTGCACTTCGGCAAACTCAGTAGAGCCGTAATATAATTTGCCTGCCCCGTGAAATTGCGAAGCAATATTTCATGGGGTCATTTAGCTTCGCGGTCTGCCCTGTGAAATTGCGAAGCAATATTTAACAGGGGCATTTAGTTTTATTGACAATTTAAAACAATCAATAAATTTAAGACAATCAATAAATTTAATGACAATTAATGACTACTAATGACAATATGTTAATGTTATAATTGTTTTATAGTATATAAATTAGCTCAAATTATTACGAAGCAGAGTATAGATGTTTCTTGCTTCATTCATTCTTCTTTCACAACACCATAAATTATTAAACATAAAATAAAATTAAAAATAAAGTTGGTTAAGAGTAAAAACTTTAATAAAATTGTTTTTTTAAAAAAAATTTATTAATAAACATATTTACAATTATACATAGATGGATTATATTAGCAATTTGATGGATTATATTAGCAATTTGATAGATTATATTAGTAATTTCTTGATTTTTCATCATGATTTTGAAAAAATCGTTTTTATTTTATTTGGCTTAAGTTTATTGATACAATTAGCTTATTATCTTTTTGTTTACAGTAGAATGATTTTTTATAAACAAAAAGACACACATACTTCAAATGAGCCTGTATCAGTAATAATATGTGCACGAAACGAAGTTGAGAATTTAAAAAAACATATCCCTCTAATATTAACACAAGATTATCCTAATTATGAAGTAATTGTAGTAAATGACTGTTCCTATGATGAAAGTGAAGAAACATTGTCAGTGCTGCAAACAAAATATCCTCGTTTAAGAGTAACAACTATTAATGAAGATAAAAAATTTTTTCATGGTAAGAAATTAGCATTAACAATAGGTATTAAAGCTGCAAAAAATGAATTACTGTTATTAACCGATGCTGATTGTTACCCTGTTGATAAAAACTGGATAAACAGAATGCAGCAAAACTTTACTGATAAAACGGAAATTGTATTGGGTTATGGCGGATATATAAAACGAAAGGGACTAGTAAATAAATTAATACGATTTGATACTTTTTTTATTGCACTTCAATATTTTGGCTTAGCTTTAGCAGGCAAACCTTATATGGGCGTTGGACGAAATTTAGCTTATCGTAAATCAACATTTTTTAAAAATAAAGGTTTTGCCCGTTTTTCATATATTTTATCTGGTGATGACGACCTATTTATTAACAATGTTGCTAAAAAAAATAATATTAAAATTGAGATTGATAAAACAAGTCATACTCGCTCTTTACCAAAAACAAAATTTAAAGAATGGTGTGCCCAAAAAAAACGGCATTTAACAACATCAAAACATTATAAAGCAAAATCAAAATTCATTTTAGGCTTAGAAATTTTGAGTAGAGAAATTTTTTACTTATCTTTTATCGTTCTTTTAATTTTACAGTTTGATTATAGAATAATTTTAATTACCTTTTTAATTAGACTATTAGTACAATTAATAATAATAAAAATAGGCATGAATCGTTTACAAGAGAAAGGTTTTTTATTTTTAACGACTTTGTTTGATTTTATTTTACCAATTATTAATTTTTATTTATTAATATCAAATTATTTTATTACAAAGCACAATAAATGGAAATAAATCCTAATTTTTCGGAAAAAGCACAACAAGATTATAACTTAGTACTTAATGCCATTGAAGGTGATGAAAATGCTTATGCCGAATTATTAAAAAGATACAAAGACGCCATTTATTTTATGTTGCTGAAAATGACGAATAATAAAAGCGATGCCGAAGACTTAACAATGGAAGCTTTTGGCAAGGCTTTTCGAAACATTAAACAATACTCACCAAAATATGCTTTTAGCACTTGGCTGTTTAAAATTGCTTCAAATAACTGCATCGATTTTTTAAGAAAAAAAAAAGGTGATAATGTTCCAATAATCAAATCGACAGATTCTGTTTTTAATAATTTGGATAATTATGATTCTACTAAACATATTCGCTCAAAAGGACTTGACCCTGAAGAAGAACTTATTAAAAAACAAAAAGTAAAACTCTTGCGTGAAGTTGTGAAAAAACTTAAACCGCGATATCGCCGATTAATTGAACTAAGATATTTTAAAGAATATTCGTACGAAGAAATCGCACAAGAATTAGAATTGCCACTTGGTACTGTTAAAGCACAACTATTTAGAGCTCGTGAACTTTTATATAATATCTTAAAAAAAAATCATAAACATATTTAAATAAAAAAAATGGTTCTGTATGATTTAGAGTTGGTAAAAGAATAAAGTAAAAAGGCTAAAGTAAAAAAAGGCTAAAGTTTACCCTGTGAAATTTGCAAAGCAATTATTTAACAGGGGCTAAAAAATTCAAAGTATAAA
>JAUVJB010000175.1 GCA_030592465.1 Bacteroidota bacterium
CAATATATTTACCCTGTTGAAATAATTTTGCTTTGCAAAATTGCTTCGCCATTATGAAATATGCTTCGCATTTCATTTGGTAAACATTTCACAGTCCGTCAGCTGACGGATGTAAAATAAGTTGTATCGCAATAATCCCGATTGTTCGGGATTTTAGAGTTTTCTTTCTGACACTATTTATATTTATTTACCTTCAATTTGCCTCTGAAACCCGCATTAAATAAAACTTTTGTTGGAGTGTCGTGCTTTATTCTAAATCTAAAACTGTCAAAATATTTTCTTTAACTTTTTCTTTTATGTTATCTGGTAATATTCCTATTCTTTTTATTAATCGCTTATTATCAATCGCTCTAATTTGGTCTATCATTATATCACAATTATCTTTAATGTTTGATATTCCCTTTTTAAGATGAACTCTTAAAATATCTATATCAATTTTTACATTTGTGGTTAATGGACAAATCAAAGTTGATGGATGCCGGATTTTGTTTAATAAATTTGTCTGCACTACAAGTACCGGTCTGGTTTTCCCCGATTCTGTGCCAATTTGAGGATTGAGGTCTGCAATCCATATTTCAAACTGTTTAGCAATCATAATCAATCCCTTCAAATTCTTTTAACATTAAAATAGAATCTTCTCGTACTAATTCAGATTCCTTTTTTAGTTTTTCCGCAATTATTATCCGTTTTTGATGTTTATTATAAAAATTGATAGCTTCGTTAATATATCTATTCCTGGGTTTTCTCATCAAAGCTAAAATTTTTTCAGTTTCTCCAAATATTAAATCATCTATTTTTAATGATACATTTTTCATAGTATATCCTTTTTGTGTATAACAAAGATATATCTATTTTATCAATTTTCCAAATAATTAATAATAGTTGAATTACTATTGAATGCACGCCAACAATCCGCCGGCAGTCGGACAAATTTTAACAATAGAACCTCGATACGCTTCGCTACGTGGCAAGCAATTTAGCAATATATTTACCCTGTTGAATGTTTACCCGGTGAAATGCGAAGCATATTTCATAATGGCAAAGCAAAATTTTGTAAAACAAAATTTTATTCAACAGGGTGAACCTTGTTGAATAAGTTGTATTGCAATAATCCCGATTGTTCGGGATTTTAAAATTTTCTTACAAATACGATATAATTAATAAGCATAAATACCCATACTATCACTACATAAAAATACCACCTTTAAATTACGCTTTTAGACTGTTTTATTTTTTTTTTAAAATTAATAGTTTTGTCTCGATATTTAAGAGGGCTCTTAAAAATTATTAAATTTCATTCATGCAATGACTGTACTAACCCAAATAAAATATAGCACAACTTTATATTCTAATAAAAATATTTAAACCCGTGAAAAAAAGTATATTATTTGTTTTATTATTTGCAGCTATCCCTACTTTAACAATAGCACAAACAGAAAATAAAATATTACAAAAATCTGATAACAAAAAAGAATTTGAACCTACAGGAGCAGCTTTTATAAAAGTGTTTAGTAATTTTCATGCAGATATGACCAAAGACAAAGAAAATTCTGCTTTTGAATTAAACAGGGCTTTCCTCGGCTATAAATGTCAGATGAGTGAAAATTTTTCTGCAAATGTAACCTTTGATGTATCATATCCGGGAACCAATTCTTCACTAAAGAACACTGCATTTGTGAGAATGGCTGCATTAACTTATAAAAATAACAAAGGAAATCTGTCTTTTGATTTTGGAATGATATGTTTAAAACAGTTTAATATCCAAAGAAAATATTGGGCACATCGTTATATTTATAAGACAATTCAAAATCAACATAAATTTGGATATACTGCTGATATGGGTGCCTGTATTTCTTATAAATTACACAAAATGCTAAGTATTGATGCAACTGTTATGAACGGAGAAGGTTATAAAAATGTACAAGTAGATAATACCTACAAAGGAGGATTTGGCATGACAGTTACGCCTGTTAAAAATTTAATCATCAGAGAATATTTTGACATTGCTCAAAAATCAGAAACTAAATATACAATATCAAGTTTTATTGGGTATAAATTTATAGAAAAAATAACACTTGGTGCAGAATATGACTTACAAAATAATCATGATTTTGTGAAAGATAATAATTTAACCGGTTTCTCTGCTTTTTTTTCTTATGATATTGATAAAAAATTTCAAGTTTTTGGAAGATTTGACAATCTTTCTTCAAACAAAATTAATGGTAATTTAACAGCTTGGAATATTGCAAAAGATGGAAAAGCAATTATATGCGGTATTCAATATTCGCCAATAAAAAAAATAAAAATTGCAGCTAATTATCAAATGTGGAAACCTGAATTATCAAGTTCAAATAATGAACCTAAAATATATTTGAATTTTGAATATAAATTTTAAATATACAATTAAAATATGAATCCTATTTAAAAAATATAATATCCTTTTTATACTTTAAATGATTAAATGGTTATATGGTTAAATTGCTAACTCTATTAATTAAAAATTACTTATTGACACACAACAATCCGCCGGCAGTCGGACAAGTTTTAACAATTGAGGAGCAATGTAACAATTAATTAACTAAAAGTAAAAAAATAAACCATTTGCAGTATAACTTGTATTGCAGATTACAAGTTGCGGTTACGGGTTAATTATTAAATAAATTATTCACTTAAACCAAATAAAATTATGGAAAAATTAAATTTAAAAATTAAATTAGTATTGATTTGTGTTATTGCTTTTCATTTTTTTGTTTTTACAGGATGTGAGAGCAATAAATCAAAATCAGAAAGCAATAATAATGACACATTACAGGGAACAATAAGTATTTCAGGTGCTTTTGCTTTATATCCAATGACAACAAGATGGTCTGATGAATTTTGTAAAATCCATCCTAATGTTAGAATAGACATATCAGGAGGCGGGGCAGGAAAAGGAATGGTTGATGCTTTATCAGGAATGGTTGACCTTGGAATGTTCTCAAGAGATGTTAAAAAAGAAGAAAAAGAAAAGGGCTGCTGGGAAATTAATGTTACCAAAGATGCAGTATTACCCACCATTAACTCAAAAAATCCATTAATTGATAAGTTAAAAAACAAAGGGCTTACTAAAGAGAAATTTTATAAAATATTTATTTCCGGCGAAATAACTGATTGGGGCACAGCAGTTGGTAATAATAAAGTAAAAAGTAAAATTAATATCTATACACGTTCTGATGCCTGTGGAGCTGCACAAAAATGGGCGGAATTTTTAGGAAAAAATCAAGAAGATTTGTTAGGTATTGGCGTTAATGCAGACCCCGGTGTAGCAAACGCTGTGAAAAAAGATGTTTTTGCAATAGGTTATAACAATAAAATATATATTTATGATATACAAACAAAGAAAAAATATAAAGGATTGGAAGTTATACCTATTGATATTAATGAAAATGGAGTTATTGATAAAGAAGAAAATTTCTACGGTAATGCTGATGAAATAGCAAAGGCTATTAAAACCGGCAAATATCCTTCGCCACCGGCAAGGAAACTTTCTTTTGTCTCTAAAGGAAAACCTGAAAATAAAGCTGCTATTGAATTTCTAAAATGGATACTTACAGAGGGACAGAAATATGTAAAAGAATCAGGATATATTAAATTGCCGGAGAAAGAAATAAACTCAGAACTTCAAAAAATTAGCAATTAATAAAAGCTGTCATAAAATTTACTAAAATTTAAAAATCATTTTTTTCTGTTTGTTATGACTATTTCGTTTAATAGATATTTTAAAGATAAATTTAGTTCCGGGTGGATGTTGGTTTGTCTAATATTAGTTATGACCATTCCTTTATTAATAGGAATAGGTTTGTTTTTAAAATCAACTCTATTACTCGACAATTATTCTCTCGTTAATTTATTGTTTTCAAAGATATGGAAGCCCCTTGACGGGAAATTTGGCTTCTATCCTTTTATTATCAGCTCTGTTTGCGTAACATTTATGGCTATATTGATAGCTGCACCAATCTGCTTATTATCAGCTATTTATCTAACACAGTATGCTAAAAAATATCTTTTAAAAATTATGCATCCTGTAATTGACATTCTATCAGGAATACCTTCTGTTGTATATGGTGTCTGCGGAGTTTTAATAATAGTCCCTTTTATATCTAACATAGCACCCGTATTTGGCAAACAGACACCGGGATACAGCATATTAGCCGGAGCAATAGTATTATCAATAATGATTACTCCTTTTATCTTAAATATACTTATTGAAATTTTTCAAAATATTCCCGATGAGTTAAAAGAAATTTCTTTATCATTAGGTGCTACCAAATGGGAGACCATTAAATTTGTATTAATAAAAAAAGCTTCCCCCGGAATAATATCTTCTATAGGATTAGGTATATCAAGAGCTTTTGGCGAAACAATGGCTGTATTAATGGTTGTAGGAAATGTTGCAAAAATTCCTAATAGTGTATTTGACCCGGGATATCCTTTACCTGCTTTAATAGCTAATAATTATGGAGAAATGCTATCTATACCAATGTATGATTCGGCTCTTATGTTTGCAGCATTAGTGCTATTTGGTGTAGTATTATTTTTTAACATAATCTCGCGATTGACAATCACTAAATTGGAAATCTATTAATATTATGACAAAAAAAACAGAAGAAAAAATTTTTAAGATATTAATGATTTTATCAACTTCTATTATACTATTTAGTTTAATATTGATCATTGTAAGCATTCTTATTAAAGGATTGCCTGTTTTATCTGTTGAGATGCTGACTGAAGTTCCGCAAGGCGGTTATTACTTTGGCAAAGGCGGTGGCATTTTAAATGCTATTGTCGGCTCGTTATATTTATCAACAGGAGCTACGATTTTAGCTTTCTTAATAGCATTACCCGTTTCACTTTTTATGAACATTTATTTAATTAAGAAGAAACGTTTACTTAATACTATACGATATCTTTTAGATTTACTTTGGGGTGTACCCTCAATAGTATATGGTGCTTTCGGATTTACTATAATGGTTTATTTCGGGCTTAAGACATCGCTTTTAGCAGGTATTATTACGGTTGCTCTACTTATTATTCCTATAATGATACGTGCTATGGATGAGGTGTTCAAAACAGTACCACGAGGACTTATTGAAGCATCCTTCTCTTTAGGTTCAACAAAATCTGAAACAGCATTCAAAGTATTTCTTAAACAGGTTGTGCCAAGTGTTGTAACAGCTGTTTTACTTTCTTTTGGAAGAGCAATAGGTGATGCTGCTTCTATCTTGTTTACAACAGGATATACTGATCATATCCCAACATCTTTACTTGAGCCTACTGCAACATTGCCTCTTGCTGTATTCTTTCAACTAAGTTCACCTATACCTGAAGTACAAAACAGAGCTTATGCTTCTGCATTAGTATTAATTGTAATAATACTAATAATCAGTATATTATCAAGAATTGTTGCAAACAGAAACAAATTAAAAAAATTAAATATAAAAAACGCTGTTAATAAACGATTTATATATTATAAAAATATAAGACAAAATTATATACAATCAATGAAAAACAGAAAATATAATAAAGACATCAAATAAATGATAATCTTAACTTATAATGAAAAAAACAGAACCGGAAATAAAAATCAATAATCTAAATGTCTTTCATGGTAATCATCATACTCTGAAAAATATAAACATTGAAGTGCCAAAACAAAAAATTACTGTAGTTTTAGGTTCTTCAGGCTGTGGAAAAACTACATTGTTAAAATGTTTAAACCGACTTACTGATTTATATAACAACATAAAAGTTACAGGAGAAATTACAATTAATAATGAAGACATTTTGCATTCTAAAAAAGATATTACAGAGATAAGACGTGAGATGGGATTGCTTTCACAAATGCCATATCCCTTGCCTATGAATATTTATAATAATGTAGCTTATGGTCTAAGAATTAGTGGTAGGAAAAAAAAGAAATTTTTAAATAAACGTGTTGAATATTACCTTAAACAAGTCAATTTGTGGGAAGAAGTTAAAGATAGATTAAAAGAGCCTGCTTCTTCATTATCATTAGGACAGCAACAACGCCTGTGCTTAGCGAGAGGATTAACTGTTGACCCTGACATAATCCTTGCCGATGAACCAACATCTGCATTAGACCCTGTGTCCAGCAATGCTATTGAAGAACGATTTATACAACTAAAACAATACTATACTATCGTATTAGTTACTCATACTTTACGACAAGCCAAAAGATTAGCAGATTATGTTGTATTTATGTATCTTGGTGAAGTAATAGAACAAGGACCTGCTGACGAATTCTTTAATAATCCTAAAATGGAAAGAACTAAATCTTATCTTAAAGGAACTTCTAATTAGTGTCCATCCGTAAAGTCGTCATTACGAGCGAAAACGAAGTAATCTCAAATAAATAATTAGTTAATAATCAGATTGCTTTCCCGAGGCTTCAGCGATTTTCTATTGACTATTGATTATTGTCTATTGCCCGCTAACACATTGGTTAATAGCTTTATAATTTTA
>JAUVJB010000171.1 GCA_030592465.1 Bacteroidota bacterium
AGAAACGATATAATGAGTTATCATTATGCTTTTTTAAGAATGGATAAAACACAAATTAACAATTTTAATCCTCATATTATAAAATTAATGCTTGCATTAATGAAAGTATCAGGTGCTTGTTTTGTTTCTGTTGGCTTCACAGCATTAATTATAACAGCAAAACCCTTTAAAAACGGTGAGAAATGGGCTTTGTGGTGTCTTATCTCTCTCTTTTCTTTATCGTTAATCCCAATGTTTTTTGTTACTCTAAATATTGCAAACAATATACCTTCAGAAGGAATAAAACCACCATGGCAGCTTACTCTAACAATGTTAATTTTATTAATTATTGCAGTATTATTATCATGTATTAAAAAAACACACAGAAATAATTAATTAAATTAATGAAAACACACACCAAAAGACATATTATCACAAAAAAACCATTAACCGATATTTTCTCATTTAGAGCATTATTTATTATTGCATCTTTTGCGTACTTAATATTTCCATTCGTTCTTAAATATAATGATAATAAATCTATCGACCCGTTATGGGGGAGAATTGCAGTAAGTTCCATAATTATGTTGGTGTTTGGTTTATCATTCTTTTCACAACATATAAGAAAACACATAGTATATTACGGATACTTATTATCTTTTATACTTACAGCTTATTATGAATACCTGATGTATATAAATAATATGTCAGCCGGCTATGCAATAGGTTATTTTACGATTGCTTTGTGCGTTGTTGTTTTATTCAGAAGTATTACTTCATTGATTTTATATATGGTTTTTTCATTTTCCGGAATATTATTATTATTTTATTTGTTGCCTGCTCCTGTTACAAATCCCATGCTATTTTTAAGTATTCTAATCACTGTTCATCTTGTAACCTTTTTTGTACTTATTTCGCGTATTGCATTAATTAACGATTTAGGATTAAAAAACACACAACTTAATACAACAAATATTCATTTACATGATGCAGTTGAAAAAATCAATTTTGCAAATGTTCAACTTGAGCAACAAAAAGAGGAAATTGAAACACAAAGAGCTACCCTCGAACAACAAAATATTGAACTTAAAAAACTATCAACTATTGTAAGCAAAACAGGAAATGCCATTATGATTTTTGATAAAAACAAAAATCTTGAATGGGTTAACGATGGATTTACAAAACTATTCGGTTATACAAAAAAAGAATTTATTGAAATAAATGGCCGTAACCTGATTAAAACAAGTAAAAACAATAATATAGAAAATTTAGTAAATAAATGTATTGATAAAAATAAATCCGTACCTTATGAAGCAATAAATTACACTAAATCAGGCGACAAACTGTGGGTACAAACTACAATGACACCAATTTTTGATGATATAGGCATTTTAACAAACATAGTTACAATTGATAGTGATATTTCGATATTAAAAGAAGCTGAAGAAAAAATTAAGAAAAATGCAAACCTTAAAGAAATATTTCTTGCAAATACCAGCCATGAAATACGAACACCACTAAATGCAATGATTGGTTTTACTAATTTACTGCTTAATACAAAACTCTCCGATAATCAAGCAGACTACTTAACAAACATTAAAACATCAGGCGATAACTTATTATTTATTGTAAATGATATTTTAGATTTCTCTAAAATTGAAGCAGGCAAGCTCTCAATTATAAAAAATGAATTTGATTTACGTAAACTTGTTAAACAATTAATAAATACTCATTCTGTTAAAACATCAGAAAAAAATATTAATCTAAACTATCATATTAACAAAGAAATTCCCAACATTTTGATTGGAGACTCATTACGTTTAAGTCAAATCTTAATTAATTTAATTGGCAACTCAATTAAATTTACTAATAATTATGGTGAGATAAAACTTAATATTGACATAAAAAATAACAATAAAGATAATATTGACATAAATTTTGCTGTAAGCGATACCGGCATTGGAATTCCAAAAAACCAGCTTAAAAATATTTTCAACAGTTTTACTCAAGTTGATGAGCAGACAACCCGAAAATATGGAGGAACAGGATTAGGATTATGTATTGTAAAACGACTTGTTGAGCTTCAAGATGGTGAAATTAGTGTTAAAAGTGATGTCGGAAAAGGAACAACATTTTTATTCACTTTAAACTTTAAAAAAAGTAAAAAATTACCTGAAAAAATAATTAATTCAACTAAAGACATTTTCAAAAAAACAATACATAAACACACTAAAATATTACTGGTTGAGGACAATAATATTAATCGCAAATTAGTGATTGACACTATTCAAATGTGGGGAAAAAATATAAAAATTGACATTGCTGAAAACGGATTAACGGCTATTGAAAAAATTAAAAACAATAAATATGATCTAGTACTTATGGATGTTCAAATGCCGGAAATGGATGGATATGAAACTACAAAATACATCAGAAAAAAACTTAAAAATAATTTGCCAATTATTGCCATAACTGCTTATACTCTAAATCATGAAGCAAAAAAATGTTTAACTGCAGGTATGAACGATTACATTTCAAAACCTTTTGACCCACAAATCTTATACAACAAAATTTGTAAATATACCAACCAAAAAAGAGAACTTTTAAACAATAACACCAAAGAGCAAGATTTAGAATTAAGCACATCTAATAATAAACTGATTAACTTATCATTGTTAAATAGAATATATCATAATGACCAAAAAAAAATTAATAAAATTCTACAAATGTATCTTGATTCAATTCCAAACGAAATTTTAACATTAAAGAATCATTTTGAACAAAAAAATTGGGAACAAATAAAAAGAGATGCTCATACCTTAAAGCCCAAAATGAGTTATCTGGGTTTAACTTCTCTTTATGAAACAGCAAAAAAAATTGAAATAAATATTGATGAAATAAAAAACTCAAAGGAATTGCTAAAAATGATAAATGATATAAGTAACACATGGGGAAAAGCGGAATATACCATTCAGGAGATATTAAAACTTCATCAATAAATCATTTTCCTAATATTTTATCTTTGAATTGTTAATAAAATATTGTATTTTAAAATTCTATTATTTAAATAAGTACAAAATGCCTTTCATGAAAAAAATAGTTATAATAATTTGTATAGTATTTATTCCTATAATAATATATACACAAAACAATAATTTGAAATTTAAGCATATCACTGTAAAAGAGGGTTTATCACAAAACACTGTATATTCAATAATTCAAGACAATAAAGGGTTTATGTGGTTTGGCACTGAAACAGGAGGACTCAATAAATATGATGGTTATAGTTTTAAAGAATATGGGCATAACTATATTGATACAAATACAACATTTATAAATAATATAAGTAAAATTTACCAAGACAGAACCGGCATGATTTGGATGGCAACATGGGGAGGTGGACTAATTAAATTTAATCCTCAAACCGAAAAGTTTACAAATTATTGCCATGATAAATCTAACAAAAATAGCTTAAGCACAAATCAAACACAAACAATTTTTGAAGATAGTAAAGGATTTCTATGGATTGGCACTGCCGGTGAAGGTATTGATAAATTTGACAGAAAAAAAAACATTTTTATTCATTACAAAAACAATCCCAATGACCCTAACAGCCTAATTAATAACAGAATATGGGTAATAAATGAAGATACGTCAAGTTGTTTATGGATTGGCACAAGTGGTGGATTAGAAAAATTTAACCCTGTTACCGAAAAATTTACACATTACTTGCCAAATAAAAATATTAAAAACAGTTTAAGTAACCCTGAAGTACGTTCAATTTATATTGATAATAAAAAAAAAATAATATGGGTTGGGACATCTTCAGGGCTAAATAAATTTAATCCCAAAACAAATATCTTTACTAACTATTTACCTTACCCAAACAAACCTTATTATAGTTATGTTAACGAAATAAATGTTATTATTCAAGATAAGAATAACAATAATATTTTATGGATAGGAACACATTCAGGTGGTCTTTGTAAATTTAACAAACAATCTCATAAATTTATAAAATATGTTCACAACTATAAAAATCCAAACAGTCTTAGTTATGACGATGTAAGAGATATTTGCACAGATCGTTCAGGTATATTATGGATTGCTACAAGAGGTGGCGGTATAAACAAACTCGACTTAAAACCTACAAGATATAAACATTTTAAATTAGACCCAAATAACCCTAACAACCTGAACAATAATCGTATCACATCAATTGTTGAAGATAAAAATGGAATAATATGGATTGGTACTAACGGTGGGGGTATTAATAAATACAACTCAAAAACACATAAATTCTCATACTTTAAAAAAATTTATAACAATCCGAAAAGCTTATCAAATAACAGAATAAGGATAATTTTTATTGATAAATTTAATGCAGTTTGGGTTGGCACTAATGGTGGGGGTTTAAATAAATTCGACAAAAAAAATAACAAATTTATTCATTATTGCCATGATGTTAATAATATTAATAGCATCATTGATAATGACGTAAAAGTTATATGTGAAGATAAAACAGGAATATTATGGATTGGCACTGAAAATGGATTAGATAAATTTAACCCTGAAAAAAACATATTTAAACATTATAAACACGATACTCATAATATTAACAGTATTTGTAATAATCGTGTTTTCTCATTACACATTGATAAATCGGGGGTAATATGGATTGGCACCGATGACGGCTTAGATAAATTTAATCCTCAGACTGAAACATTTAAACATTTTAAAAACGACCCAAACAATAAACACTCATTAAGTAACGACGATATTTTTTCAATATTTGAAGATAAAAAAGGATATTTATGGATAGGAACAGGTAAAGGCTTAAACAAATTCGACAGGAAAACCGAAACATTCAATACATTTTCTAATTATGAAATTAGTAATTTTGTAATTGTCGGCATCTTAGAAGATGATAATAATAATCTATGGTTAAGCACAATAAAAGGATTGTCAAAATTTAACCCTAAAACTAAAGAAATTCGAGATTATGATGTAAATGACGGGCTTCAAAGCAATGAATTTACTATAGGAGCTAATTGCAAGTTAAGTACAGGAGAATTATTATTTGGAGGAATTAATGGATTTAACTCATTTTTTCCTGACAGCGTAAAAAATAATCCAAATATACCGGCAGTTGTTTTAACCGACTTTAAAATATTTAATAAATCTGTTAAAATTGGTAAAAAATCAATCTTAAAAAAAAGCATCAATGAAACAAAACAAATAACACTTTTATATAAACAATCAAGCTTTTCGTTTTCATTTGCTGCTTTAGAATATACTAACCCTAAAAAAAATCAATATGCTTATATGTTAGAAGGATTTGACAATGATTGGAATTATGTAGGTTCTCAAAAAATTGCCAATTATACAAATATATCTCACGGCGATTACACATTTAAAGTAAAAGCATCGAACAATGACGGAATCTGGAATAATAAAGGAACTTCAATTAAAATTATTATTACACCTCCTTTTTGGAAAACAAAATGGGCTTATGCCTTAGAAATTTTAATATTATTACTTGCTTTATATTTATTTATATTTTTTAGAGAAAGAAAACTTAAACATGATAAAAAAAATTTAGAACACAAAGTAAAATTACGAACAATTGAACTTGAACAAAAAAAAGAAGAGATAGAAACTCAGGCAGAACATCTTGCAATTATCAATAAAGAACTTGAAAAACTATCAATAGTTGCCAGTAAAACAGATAATGCTGTTATAATAGCAGATGATAGAGGTAATATTGAGTGGGTAAACAAAGGTTTCACTCAACTTTACGGATACACTCTTGATGAATACTTATTAAAAAAAGGAAATAATATTGCATTTACCAGTTCTAACCCTGATTTTTATAAAATTTTTAAAAGATGTATTGAACAAAAAGTATCAATTACTTATACATCTCGAAATATTTCAAAAAATGAAGATGAAATGTGGGTACAAACAACACTCACTCCGGTTCTTGACAATAATGACAGAATTACAAAATTTATTGCTATAGACAGTGATATTACAAAAATGAAGCAAGTTGAAAATGAATTAGAAACTCAAAGAGATCAAATTGAAGAACAGCGAGATTATATTAATTCTCAAAATATAGAAATAACTTCAAGTATTTATTACGCACAAAACATTCAAGCAGCTCTTTTACCACCACAGAAACTCTTCACTAAAATATTCCCTGAAAGTTTTATTTTTTATAAACCAAGAGAAATTGTAAGCGGTGATTTTTACTGGTTATCTCAAAAACAAGATAAAATTTATGTTGCTGCAGCCGACTGCACAGGACACGGTGTGCCGGGTGCTTTATTAAGTATGCTTGGCACTGCATTTTTAACGGAAATTATAAATGAAAATGACAAAATAAAACCCAACGAAATCCTTTCACAACTTAGAAATTATGTGGGAAATTCTTTACATCAAACAGGGGAAATAGGAGAAATGACTGATGGGCTTGATATTTCTATTATTTCTATTGATAAACATAATAACACTTTAGAATTTGCAGGTGCAATGAACCCGTTATTTCTAATGAAAAAAACAAATAATAATTATTCGCTTACAGAGATTAAAGGTGACAGAATTTCAATTGGTGTTTACGAATTCAAAGATATGCCTTTTACAAATCATAAATTAAAATTGCAAAAAGATGATACATTTTATATCCTTACAGATGGTTATACCGACCAATTTGGAGGCAA
>JAUVJB010000263.1 GCA_030592465.1 Bacteroidota bacterium
ATTAATCGTTTTAGTTAAATAATAAACTGTTGAAGGTATCCCTACTCCGGATATCAAAACATCAACAAAAAAATCATTATATTTACACTGAAAAAAATTTTATAGCGTTTTATAAACAATCAAATTATCTAACAATGGCTCAATCTCTTGTTTAGTAGCTGATACTATTAATATTTTCAAAACAATTTCATTTTTAATCAATCAAATATAATAGCTTTTTATGTAAAATTTTTGAATTTTTATTATTAATTATCAAAAAACATAATACTTTTGTAAACCAAAATAAATAAAAATGCTAATTACCCGAAGAGAACGCTTCAATAGTGCACATCGACTTTTTAGAGATGAATGGTCTAAAGAAAAAAATTTTAATTTTTTTGGTAAATGCTCAAATTGGCATGGTCATAATTACGATTTGTTTGTAACAGTAAAAGGAACTGTTAATGAAGAAACCAGTTTTGTTGTCAATTTAAAAGAACTTAGTCGAATAATAAAACAGAATATTATTGAAAAACTCGACCATAAAAACTTAAATATTGATGTCGATTTTTTAAAAAATAAAATAGTCTCTTCAGAAAATATTGCAATAGCAATTTGGGGAGAAATAGAACCAAAAATAATAGAACTTGGAGTTGATTTATACTGCATAAAGTTAGTAGAAACAGAAAATAATTTTATTGAATATTACGGAAAGAAACACAAACAATGATATGAAACATTTCCCAAAGTTTCAGGGCAGGCTATAACCAAATACAATTTAGATTTTAGATTTTAGATTTTAGATTTATTTTGGACACACAACTTGAATGATGATACAATGAAATTGAAAATTGGAACAGAACTTAATTGGATTTTCCTATTAGAAAAAATTCGTGTAATTTGTGGACTAATAATATAAATAACTAAATACAAAAATATAAATAGATGGAAATAATAAATAATGATGCCGGCATTAATAATGGCAGTGGCTACACAAAAATTGAACGATGGAATGATGAGACAACAGAAAGATTAACAGAGTTATATAAAGAGGTTTTATCTTTAATAGGTGAAAATCCTGAAAGAGAAGGTCTATTAAAAACACCGTTACGAGTAGCCAAAGCAATGCAATTTTTAACTCAAGGTTATAATACTAATCCTGAACAAATTATAAAATCCACAATGTTTAAGGAAGATTATAAGCAAATGGTGATAGTAAAAGATATTGAAATTTATTCTTTATGTGAACATCATATCATCCCTTTTATTGGGAAAGCTCATGTTGCTTATATTCCTAATGGTTATATTACAGGACTAAGCAAAATTGCCAGAGTTGTTGAAGCATATGCACGCCGTTTGCAAATTCAGGAACGTATGACATACGAAATCAGAGACTGCATTCAAAACACTTTAAACCCACTTGGAGTTGCTGTTGTTATTGAAGCACAACATTTATGTATGCAGATGCGCGGGGTACAAAAACAGAATTCTGTTACAACAACATCTGCTTTTACAGGCGAGTTTCTTAAAAGCAACTTAACTCGTCAAGAGTTCATGAACTTAATAAGGACAAAACTATCATAAAATATTTAGTTTCTGTAAAAAAAATTTGTATTAGTGATTATTGCTTATTTTAAACGATTTTTAGATTTGTGCTAATAGTCATTTATTTCGTGTCATTAGTTGTCATTTGTTTCACGTCATTCAGTTGTTGATAATTAATGACTATTAATGACAATATATGTAAAATTATAATCGATTGAAGTATATTAATGACTATAAATGACCCTGATAGACTTGCAAATACTATTTGTATTAATCTTCGCTAACTTTTTTTTCATCCTCAAGCTCACTACCTGCCTCTTCATCGTATTTTTTTGATTTCTTAAAAATATTTTTCCGTGTAAAAGATATTATATCATTAATGTCATAAATATAAGTTAGGGTAATACCGAGAGATCTATTTGTATTTTTCCCTGTTTCAATTTTGTCAGAATCAATAACTCCTAAATCATATCTTAAATCAAAAAGTAAATCACCTTTATCTAAATCATATTGAAAACCGGCTCCAACATTTAAACCAAAATCTACAGTTTTATATCTTGTGTCTTCAAGATGATACTCCTCACCACCTGAATATATAACTTTCCCACCAACTAAAATATTTGTATATGTTCCGCCATTAACATAAAATTTCATTTTGCCAACTTGAATAAACTTAAATTTTGCTAAAATAGGAATACCGAAAAAATTCTCTCTTGTTTTCGCAGTCATACCATAAGCATCAATAGCATCTCCCTTTTGTGAATAAACTATTTCCGGCTGAATCGACAGTTTATCAGTAATACCAAAATTACCAATTGCACCTATTTGAAATCCCATTTTCATTTTTTGGTCTGTTCCTGTTTGCAACTCTTTTTTTATCGACGAAATAGTTGTTCCTGTTTTAATTCCGAGATCAAGGTATCCAATACCCAATTTGCCTATTGTAAATAACTGTGAATAAGAGCTTATTACAAATAATAAAAGCATTAAGTTTGTTAAATAAAATTTTCTCATATATATATAAATTAATAGTTAGTTAATTTTTATCTATTTGCATTTTTTAAAAACTCAAGATAAAAAAATAAAAAATTTCTCCTCTTCAATCTGCCACATTCTGTCAAATTCCTGATATTCTATTTATGATACGTTTTTTTAGTACATCAGATATTTTTTAGCTAATTCATTCCATTTCGACTTGTAATCACAATCAACAAAATAAATTTTAAGATCAGCTTTGTAATCGGCATCCACAAAGAATATTTTTTTGGCGGCTTTGTAATCGGCATCCGTAAAGTACCATCTGCCTTTATTGCCTATTGCTTTGTAGTCTGCATTTACTTTGAATACCAACAAGTCCGCTTTGTAGTCTGCATTTACAACATAAACCTTAATATCCGCTTTATAATCTGAATCTACAGAATACACCTTTTGTGCTTTTGTTTGAACTGAAAAAATAATTATTACTGATATTACGAATAGTATTTTTTTCATTTTTTCTCCTCTAGGTTATACCTGTTTAGTAATATTAAACTTGCAAACAACTTGGATTTTTATCTTCTCTAAAAATGATTAAATTAATATTAATTTCTATTTTAATATTAGCCTGTACAGCATTGATAACAGTTGTAGTGATTTATTAATAAAAAATAGTTCCAACACAATATAAAACAAAAATGTTAACATTACAAATTTATTTTTCTTACTTTTGTAATAATAATTATAAAAAAATAAGAAATGAAAGCATATATTTTTCCCGGACAGGGAGCTCAATTTGTTGGTATGGGTAAAGACCTTTACGACAATTCTGAATTAGCAAAAAATCTTTTTGAGAAAGCAAATAAAATATTAGGATTTAACATAACCGAGTTAATGTTTAATGGAACCGACGAAGATATTAAACAAACAAAAGTAACTCAACCTGCAATTTTTTTACACTCTGTAATTTTATCAGAAACACTTAATGATTTTGCTCCTGATATGGTTGCAGGTCACTCACTTGGTGAATTTTCAGCTTTAGTTGCAAATAAAACATTATCATTTGAAGACGGATTAATATTAGTCTCAAAACGAGCAATGGCAATGCAAAAAGCTTGTGAGAAAAAACCGTCAACAATGGCTGCAATTATTGGTATGGAAGACGAAGTAGTTGAAAAAGTGTGTTCTGAAATAAACGAGATAGTTATTCCTGCAAACTATAACAGCCCCGGTCAAGTTGTAATATCAGGCTCAATAAAAGGTATTGACTTGTCTGTTGAAAAACTAACTGAATTAGGTGCTAAACGTGCAATTAAACTTGCTGTTGGTGGTGCTTTTCATTCACCATTAATGGAATCGGCAAGAGTTGAATTAGAAAATGCTATTAACTCAACCAATTTTAACAAACCTATTTGTCCAATTTATCAAAATGTTGATGCACAGGCAAC
>JAUVJB010000230.1 GCA_030592465.1 Bacteroidota bacterium
AATGACAGTGAATCCAAATGACAGCGAAGCTAAATGACAACAAATGACGTGAAACAAATGCCCCTGATGAAATAACCTGATAAATCAGGATTTCACGGGGCAAGCAAATTACAATACGCAAAATATAACCGCACAAAGTATAACTTCGTCGTTAAAATCAAACCTCACGGGCTTTAAAAACATGTGAGGTTTTACCAACTTTATACCAAAGTTACCCATTAACAATTATATGTGCTTCAAAAATATCAACAATATGAATTTTTAATTTCTTTTTTACCTCTTCAATATCTATTTTTCTTCCAAGTTCTTTTTCAAGAGATGTTACACCTATATCAGTGAACCCGCAAGGATTAATATAATTAAAATAATCTAAATTAGTATTAATATTAAATGCAAACCCATGCATTGTAACCCAATGACTTGCCCTAACACCGATAGCACATATTTTTCGCGTTCTGCTTTTATCGTTAACATCAAGCCAAACTCCTGTTGATCCTTGTAAGCGATTTGCTTCTATTGAGTAATCTTTTAATGTATCAATAATAGCCTGCTCAATATTAAATATATACTTTTTAAGATGTAAATTAAAATTATCTAAATCTAAAATAGGATAACCGACAATCTGCCCGGGTCCGTGATAAGTTATATCTCCTCCACGGTCAATTTTGTAAAAAGTCGCATTAATCTTTTGTAGAAACTCATCATTAATCAATAAATTATTTACTGCTCCACTTTTACCAAGAGTATATACATGCGGATGTTCACAAAATAACAAATAATTGTCTGTTGTCTCTTCGGAATCCTTATGGGATTTCTCATCTAAAACTTTATTAAATAATTTCTCTTGATAGTCCCATGCTTTTTTATAATCTACTAATCCAAGATCTTGAAATATTATTTTCTTTTTCATTTTTTTTTATATTTTTTTCGCTAAGTCGCAAAATAATTAATCCAACTCTTCCAGGTCTTTCAGACTCTAAAAGGTTTTAACAATATAACAATTTAACAATTTAAATCAAGCGTTTATATGTTTTGCTGCATGATATGAAGAACGCACCAACGGACTACTCTCAACAAACTTAAATCCTTTTTTTAAACCTATTTCCTCATACTTTTTAAATGTTTCAGGTGTAACATATTCTGTAACAGACATATTATTTTTAGTAGGTTGAAGATATTGTCCAATAGTAAAAACTTTGCAACCGACATTTAATAAATCATCCATTGTTTGATAAATCTCTTCTTCCTTTTCCCCTATTCCAACCATAATGCCTGACTTAGAAATAATTCCGGCTTCCGAAATACGCTTAATTACCTCTAAACTCCTATCATACTGTGCTTTACTTCTGACATGCGGTGTAAGTCGTCTTACTGTTTCCAGATTATGAGAAATTACCTCAGGTTTTGCATCAATAACCCTTTTTAACGATGCAGAGTCACCCATAAAATCAGGAATAAGTACTTCCATGGTTGTATTTGGATTAACTTTTTTAATTGCATTTATTGTTTCAACCCACATCTTAGAGCCATAGTCAGGTAAATCATCTCTATCAACAGAAGTAATTACGCAATGTTTTAAACTTAATAATTTTACCGATTCGGCAATATGCACAGGTTCATCCTTATCAACAGGAAGAGGGTTGCCTGTTTTAACGGCGCAAAATTTACACGAACGTGTACAGATATCACCAAGTATCATAAATGTAGCTGTTCCCAAGCCCCAACATTCTCCTACATTTGGACATTTACCGCTTGTACATATTGTATGAAGATTATATTTTTTTATAATCTTATTCATCCGCGAATACTCTTCATCACTCGGTAATTTAATCTTCAACCACTCAGGCTTTCTGCGATTGTTTATATTTTTCATGCTTATTATTTTATAATACAATATTTATTGCGTTGATAATAAATAATTATCTTAATATTCTATTTTAATATCTTATTTTAAACCTTAGGTGTCTTTTTAGAATAATTTTTTACGAAAATAATTTATTATACGTTTTTTTATTAACTATTATTAAGATAAAATGAACATGTTTACATATTAATTATCTTTGTTTGGAAACACTAATAACATAAAACCATTTAAAAATTTTCTCATAATATACCAAAATTATAAAATATGGCTACAAATCTGACTACACAAATAAAAAAACCCTCTATAATATACTAATTATAGAGGGTTTTACTTTTCAATTGCGGTCTGGACGAGACTCGAACTCGCGACCCTCGGCGTGACAGGCCGATATTCTAACCAACTGAACTACCAGACCATTTATCAATTGCGTTGCAAAAATAGTTTATTTTTCTTTAGTTCCAAAAGACTAATGATTTTTTTTTATTTTTTTTTACTCCCTATTTTTAAAAATACTGAAATGCACTTTGCTGTAGTTTCTAACTTCTTTAAAATAAAGATATTCGGAAAAATTTGTTTGTTTAGAATGTTCAATTATTAACCACGAATTATTATTTAATAAATTGTTTGAAAACACATATTCGGGTATTTTTTTTAATTCCTTTAAATCGTAAGGTGGATCAGCAAAAATAATATCAAAAGAATATTTACATGAATTAAGATATGTAAAGACATCTGCTTTTATTGCCTTTATCTGAGTAAAATTAAGCTGTTCTGCTGTGTTTTTAATAAAAGAAACATGTTTAAAATTTTTCTCAATACTAATAATATTATTACACCCGCGAGATGCAAATTCATAACTGATGCTTCCTGTGCCTGAGAATAAATCAAGCACTGATATTTTTTCAATATCAAAATTATTATAAATAATATTAAATAAAGCCTCTTTTGCAATATCTGTTGTAGGACGAAGCTTAAAATTTTTGGGTGGTAAGATTATCTTCTTCTTATATATACCACTAATTATTCGCATTGATATAAATTTAACAGATTAAGAAAATAATGCTCAGGTATTTGATTAAAAACATAACTATAATTTAAATTATTAGTGTTCTTTTTAAAATTAATATTTGTTATAAATTTTTTTAATGTTTCGTAATAATCTGATAATTTAGAGATGTTACCCATCAAATAAACAGGTGTTAGTGCGGGATTTAATTTAAGTTGTTCAAAAACATTCATTAAATAATAAATAAAATCATTCTCATTATGATATTTGAACGAATTATAGAATAATAATTTCTGAGGAGTAATAACAATAATATCAAAAAAACTTACATAGTTATAAATATAAACTTTATAATCAAATTTTTGATTTTTATTCTCAATTAATGCGTTTTCGATAAAAGGCGAAGATTGATGATAAAACGTTATGTTATTGAATTTTTCATTAAATAGTTTAGTGAATTTTGTTGGTATTGAAAAAATATTAACAGCATCGGCATTTTTGAGATTGTTAAACAAAATATCTTCGTTTTTTTCTAACGATTGATTAAAATAAAAATATTTACTTATGTTATCTTCCTCGAACAAAGGTGAAGGAACAAGAGTTTCTCGCTGAGATGCAAAAATAAGTTTAACACTTTTAAATTTATTATTCAACAATTCATCATTATTAATAATTTCCTGTGTCTTTTTATAGCAGGATGAATAAGATGAAATCTTATCGAATTTATAATGTCTTAATACAATATACTTTTGAATAGAAGTGTCAATAATACAAAAAGAAAATCCCTTCAGCATAAGTTGAAGGGATAGATGATATCTAAAAGTATTATTTATGCTAAAATTTTGGTCAATTACATCAACATTATCCAAGATATACTTTATTTGGTTATATTTTGTGTGATATGATTTGTTCCCGAAACTTCGGGATTGTCATTTGGCTTCGCCGTTATTTAGCTTCGTGTTATTTAGCTTTGCTGCTTGTCCTGTTCACCCTGTGAAATGCGAAGCAATATTTCACAGGGTCATTTAGCTTTGCTGTCATTTGTTGTCAATGACTATCAATGACTACTAATGACTATTGATGACCCCGATACGCCCCAGTACGGTCGTTCCTTCCGCCAGCTGGCGGATAAACTTCGCCCCAGTACGCTCCGCTACGGGGTAAACTACGGGGCAGGCAATATATGTACCAAGTTAAGAATAATTTTAAATTACTATTACTCCCAGTTACCGGCGTTATTATTAGCTTCCTCTACCGAACCAACTTTTAAACCCGGAAATTTAGCTAAATCGTTCAAGTTAATGATTGATTGTTCATCTAATCCATGCAAAATGTCAACGTTTAGTGCAGAAGCTTCAAAAACTTTAACTTTTACTTTTGAACCTGTAAGAACAGTACCGGCACCTAATTTAAACTCTTTTTGGCTGGTGCAAGGAATATATCGTAAAGAATCTACAGGATAATTTTTATGAAATAGAGAATCTAAAACACCGATTCTAATTGTATCACGAATAATTATACCTCTTTTAACAGCTTCTTTTTCAGTTATAGAATCTAATAACTCATCAGGAATTCTACCAATAGCTTTAATAACAGGTATAGAATCATATTTAACATAATAAATTAAAGTATCAAAACTTCCGGTAAATTGATGATGCACATCCTTATAAGATAATTCAGCTGTTCTAATATCTTTTAATCTTTGAATAACTTTATCGTAACGATAAAGTTTCTCTTTTTTAAAGCGGATAGGTTTCATAACGCTTTCGACAATAAAGTATGAAATTACTACAATTAATATTGCTAACAGAATTTGAATTGTTTTTCTCATTTTAATTTTTTTTAGTTAAGTTTGAATGCAAATTTATAATTTTTTTTAAATT
>JAUVJB010000177.1 GCA_030592465.1 Bacteroidota bacterium
ATTCTCAAGAGTCAGTCCATAACCGCTTTTTATCTCAACAGCTCCTGTGCCAAGCATTTTTATTTCATTAATTCTTTTTAATGACTGCTCGTATAAATCATCTTCTGAAGTATTATGTAATAATTTTGCCGAATTTAAGATGCCTCCACCTCGTTTTGCAATTTCTTCATAAGATAATCCTTTTATCTTATCGATATATTCAATTTCACGACTACCGGCATAAACAAGATGAGTATGAGAATCACAAAATGAAGGAAAAACCATTCGTCCTGTTGCATCAATTTCTTTTAACTCATCAACATCATTCAAATTCGGTAATGAAGTCATACAACCAAAATCTTCAATTTTATCATCATTAATTAAAAGAAATGCATTGTCGATAGTTTGTAGAAAGGACATATCTGCACCGGCAACAAATAATTTAGGACTATCCTGTTCAACCTGAACTAATTTTTTTATATTTTTTATTAATATTTTCATCAGTTTTTTTTTACTCAATTTTAAAAACAAAATCATTCTACGAAAATAATAATTCCAATTATGCAAATAAAATTTAATTTATTAATATTTTTGTGTTACATAATATCTTTAACAAACTTTTTTTCAATCTTTTATACAAAAATATATAAATAAGATATATTTTTTTACTAAAACATGTTTTTCTTCTTTTAAATTAATACATTTGTTAATCACAATTTTTAAATAGAAGTAATAAGTCTTTGAAAAAATATACTATCATATTATTAATCTTCATTTTTATTACATCCGAAAACTTTGCAAACACCAAAATTGATAGCCTAAAACTCAGATTAAAAACCACCGAGAACAAAGAAAAAATTAAAACTTTGAATGACTTGTCGTTTGCCTATTGTTTTATTGATGGGGATTCTACATTAAAATATTCAAAAGAAGCGATTCAATTATCTGACAAAATTTCTTACGCAGTAGGCAAAGCAAGATCTTTAAAAAATATTGGGATTTTATATTATTTTAAAAGTGATTTTGAAAAATCACTATCTTACTACAAACAATCATTAGAAATATACAAGTCAATAGGAAATGAAACTGGAGAGGCAAAAGTATTAAACAATATTAGCATAGTCTATCTTCAATTGGGAGAATTAAAAGATGCTTTAAAATACAATTTTAAAGCTTTACGAATACACGAAAAAAATGGTAATACCGACCAAATTTCAAGTTCATTAAACAATATTGGGGTTATTTATCAAAATATAAATGAATATGATAGCTCATTATTATATTTTAATAAGTCATTAGAACTCGTTAAAAACAAAAGTAATAACAGAGAAATTGCAAATACTTTAAACAATATTGGAAGCGTATATAGAGACTGGAGCGATTATGATAATGCTCTTATCTATTTTAACAAATCTCTTAAATTACGTAAAGAAGTTAATAATAAAAGAGGAATAGCTACTTCAGAAAATAATATTGGTGAAATATATTCTCTCTTAGGCAAGTATAAAGAATCTATTAAGCATTACCAAAAAGCTTTAAAATTAAGAGAAGAATTGGGAAACAAACAAGGAATTGCCAGTACACTTTTACATATTGGTAAAGTTTATATTGATTGGAAAGATTATGAAAGAGCAATAGATTATTTTCAGGAAGCTTTAAAAATACAAAAACAAATTAAATATAAACAGGGTATTGCAAAATCTCTAAACAATATTGGAAATATATATTATCTGCTGGATTTATATGACAAAGCTATTGATTATTATCAAGAAGCCCTAATAATAAATAAAAAAATAGGCAATAAATTGGGAATGGCAAATTCATATGAGAGTATTGGCTTGATTTATTTAAACAAAAAAAATAATTATAAAGAATCATTATTATTTTTAAATAAAGCATTATTAATTAACAAAAAAATAAATAATAAAGAAGGTCAAATATCTGTGCTTAAGGACATAGGATGTTATTATGAAAAAACAAAGGATTATAAAAAAGCAATTAAATATTTTACTAAAAGCATTAATATTGCAAAAGAACACAATCTATGTACAGAAATTATTAATAATTACAGGTCCCTTTCTGGAATATATGAAATAAAAGGGAATTATAAAAAATCTTTACAGTATTATCAAAAATATCATATACTAAACGATTCAATCTTTAATGAAAAAAGCAAAACTATTATTGCTGATTTCCAAGCTAAATATAATACGTCGAAAAAAGAAAAAGAGATACAAATATTAAAACAAGAAAAAAAAATAAATGAATATGAATTAAAAAAACAGACTCTTATTAGAAATCTTTTTATCTTAGGATTTTTTATTGGACTAATTTTTATAGGGCTTATTATTTATGCTTATCTACTAAAAAAGAGGGCAAATAAAATATTAACACTTCAAAAAGAAAAAATACAATTTCAGAAAAAGAAATTAGAAATTACAAACAACCTTTTGGAAAAAGCTAAAAAAATCGCAGAAGAATCCAATAACTCAAAGAGTTTGTTCTTATCAAATATGAGCCATGAGATACGAACACCAATGAATGCTATAGTTGGTTTTGCTAATCTTTTGACAAAAACACAATTAAACCAAAAACAACTTTCATACACAGATAATATTATAACTTCAGGTAACAATTTAATGGTTGTAATTAATGATATATTAGATTTCTCGAAAATTGAAGCAGGAAAGCTATCCCTAGAAAAAATTAAATTTAACATTAATGAATTAATACATAAGTTAATTGCTACTCTAACAATTCAAGCCTCAAATAAACATGTAAAAATAAAATATTATATTGATAAAGCTATTCCTGAAATAATAATTGGTGACCCTGTAAGATTAAATCAGATATTAGCCAACTTAATTGGGAATGCCATAAAGTTCTCAAATAAAAATGAAGATGTCAAACTTGAACTTAAATTACAAAGCATTAATAATAAAGTTAGAATTTTATTTGATATTATTGATATAGGTGAATATATTCCGGAAAATAAAACCATTTCTATATTTGAATCTTTCTCACAAGCAAATCCTGACACAACAAGACGGTTTGGAGGCACAGGATTAGGATTGTCAATTGTTAAACGACTTATTGATTTACAAGAAGGTGAAATTAACATTACAAGTAAAAAAGATGGAGAAACAAAATTCTCATTTCATTTAGATTTTGATTTAAGCAATGGAACAGGAAAATCAAATCTTTTAAATCATGAAGTTGTTTTAGGTAAATGTCATAAAAAAAACCTACAAATATTAGTTGTAGAAGATAATGTTATAAATCAAAGTTTGTTTGTTGACTTAATTAAAGAATGGAATAAAAAAATTAATGTAGATATTGCATCAAATGGGAAAATTTCCTTAGAAATGTTACAAAATAAAGAATATGATTTAATATTAATGGATATTCAAATGCCAATAATGGATGGTTATGAAGCAACAAAAATAATAAGACATGAATTCCAATTACCTAAAAATCAAATTCCAATTATTGCAATAACAGCTCATGCAATGATAGAAGAAAAAGAAAAATGCATAAAAGTAGGTATGAACGATTATATTTCAAAACCTTTCACTCCTGAAAATCTTTTCAATAAAATAAAGATTTATACATGTAAGTATATAAAAAAAGGAAGTAAGAATATTGATATAAGCGACTTTGAGTGCCGTGGCATTTAAAATTTGTAATCGTAAAACTAAAACAAAGTAGTATAAATTAACATTTTTGGTTCTTTCTTAATTTAAGTGGGTAATCAAAAAAATCTAAAGGCTAAAGGCTAAAAAAATTAAAGTATAAAGTAAAAAAAATAATTTTGAAACACTTTTTACTTTAGCCTTTAGCCTTTTAACTTATATATCCCCAATTAACATTATCTTTTGATAATTTTTTTAATTGTTTTATAAAGATTTTATTTTCTTCTTTTTTTAACGATGGATCTTGTTCAAGAATATCTGTTGCTATGTTTCGTGCATATTGCAGAATTTGGATATCTTTACTAAGATTAGCAATCTTAAAGTCGAAAGGTATGCCACTTTGCTGAGTTCCTTCAATATCACCGGGACCTCTTAGTTTAAGGTCAACCTCTGAAATTTCAAAACCATCGTTAGTCTGTAGCATTGTTTCAATACGTTTACGGCTATCGTTTGATAATTTGTATGAAGTCATTAAAATACAATATGATTGCTCTGCCCCCCTACCCACACGGCCACGTAATTGATGTAATTGAGACAAACCAAAACGTTCGGCACTTTCAATAATCATTACCGATGCATTAGGCACATCAACACCAACTTCAATAACAGTTGTTGCAACCATAATTTGTGTTTGTCTTTTAATAAACAATTGCATTGACTTTTCCTTTTCTTCGGGTTTCATTTTACCATGAACCACGCTTATTGAATATTTTGGAGAAGGGAAAGCTCTTGAAATACTTTCTAAACCATCTTCAAGGTCTTTATAATCCATTTTTTCCGATTCTTTTATTAAAGGATAGACGAAATAAATCTGACGCCCTAATTGTATCTGTTTTTCAATAAATCCAAAAACTCTTAATCGTTTCGAATCAAAAAAATGTAAGGTCTTTACGGGTTTTCGTCCCGGAGGTAGTTCATCAATAACCGACACTTCTAAATCGCCATAAACAGTCATGGCAAGAGTACGAGGAATTGGTGTAGCAGTCATAACTAAAATATGAGGCGGATTAATATTTTTTTTCCATAATCGTGCACGCTGAGCAACCCCAAACCTATGTTGTTCATCAATAATAACCATACCGAGATTTTTAAATTTCACAACATCTTCAATCAGGGCATGAGTTCCTATTAAAATTTGCAGTTCGCCACTAAGTAACTGTTCATGAATTATTTGTCGGTGAGACTTTTTTGTTGAGCCTGTCAGTAAATCAATATTTATATTAATACCATCAAGCATCTTTTTCAAAGTCTTAAAATGTTGAATAGCCAAAATTTCGGTAGGAGACATAAAACAAGCTTGATAATTATTATCAATGGCTATTAATATTGTCATTAAAGCTACAAGAGTTTTTCCACTACCAACATCGCCTTGTAAAAGTCGGTTCATCTGCTTACCTGACCCAAGGTCATTTCTAATTTCTTTAATAACACGCTTTTGTGCATTAGTAAGAAGAAAAGGTAAATTTGTCTTATAAAAACTGTTAAAATAATTCCCTACTTTTGGGAAAACATAACCTTTAAATTTTTCTTTTCTTAATATTTTTTGTTTTAAGATATTTAGCTGGACATAAAACAACTCTTCAAATTTTAACCTGTATCGAACTTTTTTAAGCAAATCAATACTTTGCGGAAAATGAATATTAAACAACGACTGATCAAGCGAAATTAAATTTAATTTTTTTATCAAATAATCAGGTAATGTTTCGGGGATAAAACCTTTAATAATTGTGAAAGCCGATTGTTGAAAATTATGAATTGCTTTTGAATTAATGTATTTCTTTTTTAATTTTTCAGAAGTATTATATAATGCAAGAAAAGAAAATTGCAACTTTTCATCGTGTTTAGAAAGCTCTTCAACCTCAGGGTGAACAATATTAATTTTATTATTAAACAAACTTGGTTTTCCAAAAAGAATATAATCAGTATTTGGTTTAATTGACTCTTTAACCCACTTTATGCCCTTAAACCAAACCAATTCTATTGAGCCTGTATCATCAGTAAAAGTAGCATTAAGTCGCTGTTTTCTTTGTTGTCCAACAGTTCGAAAATTTGATATTTTCCCTTTAATCTGAATATAAGGAGAATGTTCATCTACCTGATTTACTGTATAAAACTTTGTTTTATCAATATATTTATAAGGAAAATAATAAATTAAATCTTCAACAAAATAAATATTAAGTTCTTTTTGCAGTATTTCTGCTTTTTTAGGTCCTATTCCCTTAAGATATTGTATTTCTGTTTTTAAAAAATCTACAGGCATTTATTTAGTATAAAGTAATTTTATAATTTTTGCAATTATTTATGTATAAGAAGGCGACTTAGCGACTTGGCGACAGGGCGATTGCAACTATTATAATGTCCATTTATCAGGTTGTTTTTTCATATTGACTATCATAGAAATAATATGGTCGTATTTATCAAAAAGATTATTATATGTTGCTTTATCAATGTATTTACACGAAAGTGAAAAATCGAGCCAAACTTGTGTCTCTGCAGCTTCGCTTTCAGATATAGTTAATTTAGAAATAAAAAATTTAAGGTATCTTCTTGAACGAAAGGCTTCTGCTATATTACCGGAAACTGAACATGAAGATCTTCGAATTTGGTCAGTTAAAGAATACATTTCTTCTTTTGGAAAATTTTTTGTTAATTCAAAAATTTCCATAGCAGCATTAAAAGAAATTTGATAAACTTCTAAATCTTTATGTGTCCTTATTTTCATATTAATACGTTTTTATTTACAATTATATAAATCACCCTGTTGTCAAGTCGCATGGTCGCCTCATCGCACTTTCGCCATATTGTTAATTTTCACA
>JAUVJB010000033.1 GCA_030592465.1 Bacteroidota bacterium
CAGGTTATTTCATCAAGGTCATTTAGCTTCGCTGTCATTTGTTGTCATTTGGCTTGGCCGCCTGCCCTGTGAAATTGCGAAGCAATATTTAACAGGGTCATTTAATTTTATTGACAATATTAAGACAATCAATGACTACTAATGACAATATGTTAATGATATAATTGTTTTATAGTATATAAATTAGCTCTAATTATTACGAAGCAGAGTATATAGAACAGGTTAATTGATTTTGCTATTAGGATAAGTGAGCTTGCAGAAGCTTTGTCTAATACTGCATTAGGAAAGTATTTAGTGTCCGAAAGCTACATTTATCCGTCAGCCGACGGACACGTGTCCGACTACTGGCGGATGAAAATAAAAGAACACTTGTGTGTATATGAGTCAAAACTTCATTATTCCTTGTTCTGTATTCATTATTATAAAAAGTAACATCCGCCAGCTGGCGGATGATAAATTTAATTTCATTCAGCACCTCAAAATAAAATTTAGCCTTAATCTTATGTTTTTAATATCTCTTTTTCTTTTTTGAATCAGGTCTTGAGTTAAATTTTGCATGACGAGGATAATCGCTGCTTCTTTTTCTTGCGCGAAATTTTGTAGCTTTTCTTTCACTTTTTGTTGGCTCTATAATTATCTTAGTTCCTTCAAATTCAGTATCTTTAAAAGCTTCCATAAGGTCTTTATCATAACGCTTATCAAACTCAAAAAATGAAAAATTCTTCAAAATATCAATACCACCAATTTCTACATTTTGAAATTTTGCATGCTCATTTATCAATTTCATTAAACTTGCAGGATTGAGATTTTTGTTCTTCCCAACGTTAATATAAAATCGGGTAAATTCAAAACCATTATCTTTTCTTTTTCTGCTGCCTCTTTCCCCTCTGTCTCTTTCTCTGCCGTCTCTTTCTTTTCGTGGCTTAACATTTAAGTCAGGTGCATCTTCGTAATAAGATAAAAAACGATTAAATTCAGCAGATACAAAATGTTTAATCAGGTCTTCACGACTAAGCCAACTGAGTTTTTTATCAATTTCAGGAATAAATTGTTCTATTTCAGATTCATTAATCTCAACCTTTTCTACTCTATCAATTAAGTTGAAGAGTTGTTTTTTGCAAATCTCTTTTCCTCCCGGAACAGATTTTTGTTCAAAATTTTTACCAACTAATCTCTCAATTGCACGCATTCTCCCCATTTCTCTTGAATGGATAATTGTTATTGCAATTCCTTTTTTTCCTGCACGTCCGGTTCTTCCTGTTCGGTGTATGTAAATTTCATTCTCATCAGGCAGATTATAGTTTATTATATGTGTAAGGTCTTTTACGTCAATTCCACGGGCAGCCACATCAGTAGCAACCAATATTTGTAAATGTTTAACTCTAAAACGATTCATTACATAGTCGCGTTGGGCTTGCGATAAATCACCATGTAAAGCATCTGCATTATAGCCATCGTTCATAAGTTTTTCTGCAACTTCTTTTGTCTCTCTACGTGTTCTGCAAAAAACAATCCCATATATATTAGGATTAATGTCTGCAATTCGTTTTAAAGCCTCATACCTGTCTTTTGCTTGAACCATATAATAACTGTGGTCAACATTTTCAGCTCCTTTGTTTCGCTTGCCTACTGAAATTTCTTCAGGATGATTCATACTTTTATTGGCAATGTTAATAATACCTTTCGGCATTGTTGCAGAAAATAACAATGTTTGTTTTTCTTTTGGTGTTTCTGCCAAAATAGTATCTAAATCATCCTTAAATCCCATTGATAACATTTCGTCAGCTTCGTCAAGTACTAACCATCTTATGTTTGAGATATCAAGTTTCCTTCTTCGGATTAAATCAAGAGCACGTCCGGGAGTGCCTACAACAATTTGTCCTCCTTTTCTCAACGATTCCATTTGAGATTGTATATTTGCACCGCCGTAAACCGATATTACCTTTGAATTTTTTAAATAAATTGAAAAACTTTCAAGGTCTTTAGCAATCTGCATTGTTAATTCACGCGTAGGGCTTAAAATAAGAGTTTGTATTTTTTTTGAATTCAAATCCGTTTGTTCGAGTATAGGTAAACCAAATGCTGCTGTTTTACCTGTGCCTGTTTGAGCTAAAGCTATTAAATCTCTATCTGATGATAATAAGAAAGGAATTGTTTTTGCTTGAATAGGAGTGGTTTCTTCAAAATCTAATTTTTTTACTGCTTTTAAAATTTCCGGTTTAAGACCGAGTTCATCAAATGTCTGCATATTATTTATTTATGATTATTTTTCTGAATATTTATTATTGGAAAAAAGAAGTGCAAAGGTATATATTGTTTTTTATATTACCTAACTATTTTATTTTCACCCTTTAACTCTATCGATTAATACTCTCATGATTAATGAGTTGACAGTGGTATAAGCGTTGCTAAAATCATATCGATGCCTGTGGAACGGGTTGAAAATTAAAAGTCATACGTTGCACGCTTAAAGCGGTTCCACGGAACAATAATTTTTATTTAATTATTTTCTTATTTTTTTAAGGATCTTTTTTTGCGAAAATTCTGTAAACGAATTTATCAGTCTTCTGGAAATTCGGAAATATAGTGTTAAATACAGTAATAGATTCATTGCCCATATAACAATTACATTAACACAAAAAGTATTATAATAATTACCAAAGAATTTTTTTCTTGGTGCATAAAAATGTGCTTTAATAAATTTACTTTCCGGATCGTGATAAATAGGATTAATTTTTTGGTATAAATGTCCTTTATACTCAACTATTCTTTCTAATGAATTAGAATTGCAGACAAATTCGGATAAGCTTCTGTTCATGTGTCTTTTTTTAGTCATTATAAAGTTACACTTTGCTTTTTTAGTAAGTTGTTGCTGTGCAATGAATTCGTCTTTTAGCTGATTCGATTTGTTATATAGTTTTATATAATATTTATTTAGTAAACTAAAATAATCATTAACATCGGAAATAACAGATTTATTTAATGAATCGTAATAAAGTTTGTTTAATTTATTGAATTGAATTTTTTTATTTTCTTCTAATTCTTTTTTAATCTCATTACGCAATAGAGTAAGATTATTTTTCACAATATCTTTTTTATCAGGATTATTCAAATATCTCTCACACTCAATTGTTTTGTTTGATAATGTACGCAGCCAATAATTTTTCTTATAATCGGCAACACTCATAATTTTGTCGTAAGGATAAAATTGTTTCTCAAATTCATTATTTTTATATTGATAAACAGATAGAGCTTCATAAGCCCAACGAGCTGTGATAATCTCGCCATAAAAAGGAATTGTGCCCGGAGAAGATATATCAGGATTTAATTTATCATATTGCACAATAATACCGCTTAAAATTAACTGTGGTATTATCAAAAATGGTATAAGAATATATATTGTAACAGCAGTCTTAAAGCTATCAGAGATATTTAATCCAAGTAAATTAGCAAAAGCCCATGAGCTAAACAGCACTAACCAATATTGAAAAAACATTCCTTTAATTTCCATAACAGAGTTGCCGATAAGAACAAAAATCAATGACTGTAAGGCAGATAAAATAAACAATATTGCAACTTTTGACAGCAAATAACTTGACCAACTGAGGTTTAGAAATTTTTCTCGTTTTAATATTTTCCTGTCTTTTATTATTTCTTCGGCACTAACTGTTAGTCCAACAAAAATTGCTATAATCACTGCCATAAAAATATAAACAGGCAAATTAGAATTGTTGTAAAGAGTATATCCTAATTTATTTGTTACGTCAATACTATAATATTTAATTATATAAGCTAATGAAAATGCTAATAAAGGTGTCTCAAAAATATTTATTATCAAATATTGTTTATTAGTTAGTTTTGATAAAACATCACGAGTAATGAACACTTTAAATTGTCTTAATTTGTTAGGTATCTTAAATGAAATTTCAGGTATTTCTTTTTTGAAAGGTATTTCTTTTTGAGTTTCTTTTTCAAATTGTTTATGAGAAAAACTATTCCATTCATTTGGTGAAATTTTTCTCGTTTGAGTTACATTACCAAACTCATCTAATATTCTTGATTCTACAATATTAAATATTTGTTCGGGATTAACATTACCACAAACAGGGCATTCACTATCACTCCAGTTCGCAAAATTTGCTTTTGTTTTAAAATACATTATAGAATCAACAGGATTTCCTTTATAAATTAAATATCCTCCCATATCTATAATGAGTAATTTGTCGAACATCTTAAATAAATCGGATGATGGCTGATGAATAACAACAAAAACTAATTTTCCTTTTAAAGTTAGTTCTTTTAAAAGATCCATAATAATCTCGGAATCTCTTGATGATAATCCTGATGTTGGCTCATCAAGAAATAAAACTGCAGGTTCTCTTATTAATTCAAGGGCAATGTTAAGTCTTTTTCGTTGGCCTCCGCTAATTTTTTTATCAAGAGGAGTACCTACAATCATATCTTTTACATGGTAAAGACCAAGGTTTTGAAGAACTTTTAATACTGTATGGATAATTTTAAAATTATTATAGTTATCAAAACATAATTTAGCATTATAATAAAGATTCTGAAAAACCGTAAGTTCTTCTATTAACAAATCATCCTGCGACACAAAACCAATTAAGCCTTCAATCTTATCTTTTTCATTGTGTATATTTATTCCATTTATTAAAACCTCGCCTGAGTTTGGTTTATTTATACCATTTAAAACATTTAATAATGTTGTTTTTCCTGCTCCACTCCCACCCATAATGCCAATCAACTGCCCGGATTCTTCAGTAAAATTCATTTTTTCAAGACCTTTTTTGCCTCCTTTAAATTCATATTCAAGGTCTTTTACTGAAAAAACAATCTTTTTATCAATTTTATATATGTTAAATGCACTAACAATATCGCTATAGTAGATAGGATTGATTTTCGGACCACGCAACGACGAACCCTGAGTTAATACATATATTTTTCTTTGTTCAACTAATTGCCCGTTAAGATACAATTCGTTTTCTCCTTTATATCGAAGAATATACATATTAGCTTGTGAGAGGCTTAATATATGTATTTGTCCATTTAATGACCCTGAAAACAGATGTTTTACTCTTGGTATTGAGCATTTTTTATAATCATCAACTACAAGGATTCTATCAGATTCCGATATTTCTGCAAATGAATAAAGTACAAAATCTTTAATTAATAAATATTCTTCTTCGTTAATATTAAAAACATCGGCAACAGTAGATACAAATATTAATTCTTGAGCAGTAACTTGTCCTCCGATTTTAATAAACTCATAAAGACGAAAAAGAACTACTAATCGTTGTTTTTGGGTAAGTTCCTGATTTATCTCAGTACATATTTTAAGTACTTTAACAGAGCTGAGTGAAATATTTTTTTCTCTTTTACTTTTTATGCTCTTTTTTTGATATATCTCATAATAATTATCAAAAATCTCTACGTATTCTTTAACTAATTCTTTGTTGAGTTGTTGTTGTAAAAAAGCTTCCACAATAGTTCGCCTATCACTGCCGTCTTGTTCGGGACGAGCAATTATTGCGAATAATTGCATTAAAGCTTTTAAAATTTTCTCACTCATTTATGATTTATTTGAATTAATTGATTATTGAATAAATCCAATTAGTAACACGGCTATACCTGAAGTTAAATTTTTTGAATCGAGCTTTGCTTCTATAATACAATTTATTGTTGAATTAAATTTGAAATCCCAATATGGTGTATTTTCATAATCTGAATTAGAAAACAAAACATTTCTTTCTTCATCATAAACAGTAATTGTTAAATTTCCTTTTTGTAAACCACTAAAACCAACAATTCGGTAAATACTTCCTCCATAAAATGTTGCATGAAACTCGGCAATTTCATCACCATTTAACAATGCACTATATTGCTGACCATCAGAAACATACGGGGATTTTAGATATTCAGCACATAGATTGTTAGTAGAATCGATTTGTGCAAATAATGAATTACCTATGATGAAATTCAGTGATAATAACAAAAAAATATATAATAACTTTTTCATGCGTTTATATTTTTGTATTCAAATTATATTTAGTTCTTTATAGTCATTTGGGTTTATTTTTGTACAGACGCACGCAGTGCGTCTCTACTAGTTAATAAGACCATTCCTAATATTATTTATCTTTTTTGATATATTTGTCAATTGTTCATCTGTAATTACTAATTCAGATTTACTGTTAATAATTGTGATTTTATTTTTTGTATCAACAGTAGGTTCATTATATGTATATTTTGTTTTTATTCCGTCAAAATCGTAAGCAAGGTCAATTAAGCCATCAATAAATTTTGCATAATCATCTGACTTATCATAATAAGGCGATAATATTTTAATTAAATTCTCAAGAGGCTGTTTGTGTTCGCCAATACGATTCAGTATTTGAGTATCTTTGCTTTCTCTCGCAGTTTGAGTAAGCAGGTATAATCCTTCGACCCAGCCTCCTGCAACGATCAAAACTGCAACTTGGTTTCTCTCATTATTTTTTAAAAAAGCATCGGCTTTTCTATATGTGTTTGAGAATAAATATAATAAAGAATCTTTATTCCCCATATTTTTTTCAATGCTGTTAAATATTTCAGGGTCAAAAGCATTTGATAAAGCTAAATTTTGGGTAAGAGTTTTTATTACTGAAAAATAATTAATAGCTTCAGGAATCTGTTCATATATGTTTAAATATGTTAAATCAGTTCCATAAATTCCCAAATTTAAAGCTTTTTTAAAGTTACTTGTATAATTAACCTGATTTTGTGTAGGGTTTATTAAATCTTTATTATACTTAACACCAACTTGCTTAACCAATAACGCTAACTGATATGGCGAAGGCACACTAAATAAAGTATTATTAAACTTCACTAATTTTGATGCCGATGTGTCAATATCAACGTCTATAGTTTTGTAGATGTCTTCGTTTGACTTTTCTTTCTTATTTTTACATGCCGGTTGAAAAACTAATAATGTAGCAAGTAATAATAATAAATTAATCGAAATTTTACCGTTTTTAAACATTTTATCATATTTTATATGCAATTAAATAAAAATATATGAATTTTCAAAGATTTTAAGTCCTTTCGTTTAATTAATATTTGAAACATAAGTCCTCTCCGAAAAAAAAAATTGCCACCAAGACACTAAGACACAAAGAAATATGAAAAATAAAGTGGTGTAAATAAACTCTTTGTAAATCTTTATAACACCTCAATAAAAATAATTCAATTTATTTTTTATTCATAAAACTTCTTAATAATATTGCATTAATTATTTTTTAAAAACTATTTGTCTAATCTTTTAATTATAAAAATATAAAAAAAAATGAAAAAATCAATATTAATTTTATTTCTATTAAGTTGTTTTTCAAGCGTTTTGATTGCACAGCAAAAACAATTAACAATTAAAGACGCAGTTATAGGTCAGTGGCAAGATTTATATCCAAGCTATATTAAGCAACTTAAATGGAGAGACAAAACAGATTTTTATACCTTTACTGAAAATAATAATTTGGTTCAATCCGGCGTATCTTCTTCAAAATCAGATACTTTAATTTATCTAAACGATATTAATAATGTATTGCATAACAATACTATTGATTCAATAATAAACTTCCCTTCATATACATGGAAAGATAAAAACTCAATTCAATTTTCTTATAAAAATCATTTTTTGGTTTATAATGTTACTTCAAAAAAATTTGATATTAATATAAGTTATGATAAGAAAGCTGAGAATGTTGATGTTTGTGACGAAACATTTAACATTGCTTATACTATCGACAATAATTTATATATAGTTGACAAAACATCAAAAATAAGCACTGTAACAAACGATGAGGATAAAGATTTTGTGAATGGGCAAATTGCAAGTCGTAACGAGTTTGGTATTTATAAAGGCACATTTTGGTCTCCAAAAGGTAATTATCTTGCTTTTTATCGTAAAGATAATCATGATGTTAAAAATTTTCCTCTAATCGATATTACTAAAAGAGAAGCTGAAGTTGAAAACACAAAGTATCCTATGGCAGGCATGAGCAGCGAACATATTAGTCTTGGTGTTTATAATGTTGCTACAGGAAAAATTTTATTTATTGAAGGTGAAGACACAACTTCCGAAAAATATTTAACCAATATCAGCTGGGGACCAAACGAAAAATATATTTACATTGCTGTGCTAAATCGTGAACAAAATCACATGAAATTAAATAAATATGATATTGCAACCGGTAAATTAGTAAAAACATTATTTGAAGAAAAAAGCGATAAATATGTTGAGCCTCAGCATACTTTAACCTTTCTTAAAACAAAACCTAACGAATTTTTATATCAAACCCGAAAAGACGGATATAACCATATTTACATTTATAATACTGCCGGAAAATTGATTGAGAAATTAACCAAAGGTGATTATGAAGTTACTGATATTCTTGGTTTTGATTTGAATGAGACAAATTTATTTTATGTTTCAACTCAACAAAGCCCTATTGAGAGACATGTTTATAAAGTAAATATTAAAACCGGTAAAGTAATAAAACTAACTAAAAAAACCGGTACTCATAATTGTAAATTAAATAAAAATGGCAAATATTTAATTGATACATATTCAAACACAAAAATCCCGCGGGTTTATAATATCATAACAAATAAAGGAGAAATAGTCAAGAATTTATTAACATCAGACAACCCTTTAAAAGATTACACTTTAGGAGAGATGGAGATTGGCACAATAAAAGCGGCTGATGGTAAAACAAATATTTATTACAGATTAATTAAACCGGTTAATTTTGACCCTAACAAAAAATATCCGGCTATTATCTATGTTTATGGAGGTCCGCATGCTCAATTAATTAATAACAGATGGTTGGGCAATGCAAGAATGTGGCAATATTATATGGCTCAAAAAGGTTACGTAATGTTAACAGTTGACAATAGAGGCTCAGCTAACAGAGGTTTAGAGTTTGAAAATGTTATTTTCCGTCAATGTGGTGTTAACGAAATGGCTGACCAGATGAAAGGCATTGACTTTCTCAAAAGTTTGGGTTATGTCGATATGAACAGAATTGGTGTTCATGGCTGGAGTTATGGTGGTTTTATGACTACATCATTAATCACTAATTATCCTGATATTTTTAAAGTAGCTGTTGCCGGAGGTCCTGTTATTGATTGGAAATATTACGAGGTTATGTATGGTGAACGTTATATGGATAAACCTGATGAAAATCCTGAAGGATATAAAAACGCCTCATTAATAGATAAAGCTAAAGATTTAAAAGGTAAGTTATTGATAATTCAAGGAGGTATTGACAAAACAGTTGTTTTTCAAAATAGCTTAAGTTTTATTAGAGAATGTGTTAAAAATAATATTCCCGTTGATTACTTTATTTATCCGAGAGCTAAACATAATGTAAGAGGTTATGATAGAATCCATTTAATGGATAAAGTATCAAACTATTTTGATGATTATTTAAAATAGATATTTTTGTGCCACAAGTTACAAACTTGCGGCAGTTGAGAGTAGTTGAATCTACAATTAATAAACAACACTTTTATAAATTATTTTTTACCTTTACGTGTTGTATCTTTGTAAAATCAAGCATTAATAAAAAAAAATTAACATCTATCCGTATGGATTTTGGTAACAAAATAGCACAATTAAAAAAAAATAAAAAATTATTGAGAAATGAACTTGGTGAAATAATTTATACTTCACAGAATGGAGCTTACTTATAACGAGTGCCTATTTAACTAATCGTTTTTAACAATTATAAATTTTCAATTATCTGTTACTAATTTGCTTGAGTAATAATGTCGTTACAAACGAGCGACAGATGAGACTTTAAAACTAAACAAACTTATGCTTATTAAACTCTTAATACCATGAAAATATTACTTGACATAAGTGACAATAAAGCTGTTTTCTTCATGGAAGTGCTGAGGAACTTTTCTTTCGTAAAGGCTACACACCTTACCGAGAACAAAGCAGAATTATTAAAGGATTTAAAGGAGGCAACGGAAGAAATAAAACTGGCTAAACAAGGTAAAATAAAGATACAATCTGCTAAAGATTTTCTTAATGAACTTTAGGCATTGTAAAGCCTTAGTATAGAAATTACCGACAAATTTAAGCGTAGAGCCAAACTGTTGCTTAAAAAATTCCCTTCTTTCAAACAGGATTTAAGCAATCTTATCAATTCTCTTGAAAGTAATCCAATGCAAGGCACGCCCATTGGTAATGATTGCTATAAAATAAGATTGGCTATTAAGTCCAAAGGTAAAGGCAAATCCGGTGGTGCAAGGGTTATTACGCATGTTTACGTATCGAAAACTACTGTTTACTTACTTATTATCTACGATAAATCAGATCAAAAAAATATCTCTGATAACGAATTGAAGGAACTTCGGAATAATATTTGACCTCTTTAACCTGATTAATTAGCTTCGTTGAGCACTTCACGGTTCATAAATTTTCGTTATGAGAGTTGAAAGTACATCGCTCTTTTGGATTTGCAAAGCTAAAATTTTGTTTGCTTTCTTTTATTTAGACTTTCGGATTGCAAATCCGAAAGAGCAGGTTGTTTTTTACATAAATACGCACAGCAGTGCGTCTCTACCACTAATTTTATTCTCTAATAATTTTAATCTTACCATCATTCCATAGTTTTATTATGCTCGAAGGTTGGGACACAAAACTTTCTTCTTGTCTCCATTCAACAACATAATCAACATTATCAATTATTTCAGGATTAATATCAAAGAAATTTTTTGGATATTTGTCTCCGCTAAAATTTGCAGAAGTTGAAACAATAGGTTTTCTAAATTTTGAAATTAACTTATTGCAAAACTCATCATTAATAACACGAATACCAACACTACCATCAACGTTAACAAGGTTTTTTGCAAGATTTCTCGCCTTTTCAAAAATTATAGTTATTGGTTTATCAGAAAATTCAATTAAGTCGTAAGCAATATCAGGAACGGTTTCAACATAACTGTTAAGGCGATTAATATTATCAATAAGAATGATTAAACTTTTAGTATCAGGGCGTTTTTTTAAAAAAAAAACTTTTTGTACAGCTTCTTCGTTTGTTGCATCGCAGCCAATACCCCAAATGGTATCGGTAGGGTATAAAATTACTCCTCCATTTTGTAAAACCTGAACAGCCTTTTTTATATCATTCTGCATAATAAAAATTTTTATAATATCTGTAAGACGATATTTTTACTTTGAATTGATTGTCATTAGTTGTCATTACGCTTCGCTGTCATTTGTTTCACGTCATTTGTTTCACCGCCTGCCCCGTAGCGAAGCATATCGGGGTCATTTGGCTGCGCCGTCATTTAATTGTTTAATGACCATCAATGACAATTTAATAACGAACAATGACTCTGACTCTTCCAGGTCTTTCAGACTCTGGAAGGTCTAATAAATTTACTCAACCATAGATTAATAAACACTAAACAGCAACATTAAAATCGCGTAAAGCATTGTTTAGCGAAGTTTTTAAATCAGTTGAAGCTTTTCGTTTACCAATAATTAATGCACAAGGAACCTGATATTTACCTGCAGGAAATTTTTTTGGTCTGCTACCCGGGATAACAACTGAACGTGCAGGTATAACGCCTTTATATTCAACAGGTTCACTGTTTGTAACATCATAAATTTTTGTTGATTTGGTAATAACAACATTTGCTCCGAGAACAGCCTCTTTCTCAATTTTCACACCTTCAACAATTATACAACGAGAGCCAATAAAACAATTATCTTCAATAATAACAGGTGCAGCTTGAACAGGTTCTAAAACGCCACCAATACCAACACCTCCGCTAAGATGTACTCTTTTACCTATCTGTGCACATGAACCAACTGTTACCCAAGTGTCAACCATAGTACCTTCGTCAACATAAGCGCCAATATTAACATACGACGGCATCATTATTACACCTTTTGCAAGGTATGAGCCATATCGTGCTATTGCATGAGGAACTATACGAACCTGTAATTTTTCGAAATCTTTTTTTAATGCAATCTTGTCGCGAAACTCAAAAGGTCCCAGCTCAATTGTTTGCATTTTCTGAATTGGGAAATACATTAATACTGCTTTCTTAACCCACTCATTAACAGACCATTCACTGTTATTTTTTTCAGCAACACGCAATTTTCCTTTATCTAAAAGTTCAATTGTTTCTTTTATTGCATCAATAGTTTGATTTTCTTTTAGAAAAGACCTGTCTTCCCATGCATTTTCTATTAACTCTTTATATTTACTATACATAATTATTCTTTTTTTTAATCCGACACTTCCAGGTTCTTCGAACTCCGGAAGGTCTCAACAATTAATAATTTCTTTTATGTCTTTTACTTTTAACTGTATTGATGTGTTTCCGTTAAAATTATTTTCATCAATATTATAACATACACTAAATAATTGTTTTTCTTTTATTATATCATAACAATCAGATTGTCGAAAAGCAATAGCAGGCAATGATTTATTAGTATTCCCTTTCTGAAGTAAACTTAATCTGAGATGATTTTTATCTTTACCTACAATTTTCCCGTTTCCGGTATCGAAAACATTCTCTGTAACAAAAACAGGCGACATATTATTGGGTCCAAATGGTTGAAACTGTTTTAATATTCGATATAATTTCGGATTAATATCATCAAATTTAACTTTGGCATCAATATTAATTTTAGGAATTAATTGGTCGGGCTTTATTTGTTGTGAAACAACTTGCTCAAACTTATCTTGAAAAGCTTTTAAATTTTCTTTTTTTAAAGATAAGCCTGCAGCAAATTTGTGTCCTCCAAAATTTTCCAGCAAATCTTTACAAGCATCAATAGCATTATAAAGATTAAACCCTTGAACCGATCGTGCTGAACCTGTAATCAGTCCATTAGATTGAGTTAGCACAATAGTCGGACGATAATAAGTCTCAATTAAACGCGAAGCAACAATACCAATAACACCTTTGTGCCATTTGGGATTATATAACACAGTAGTTTTTCTGTTTTTCAACTCCTCACTAACTTCAATCATTTTTAAAGCTTGTTGAGTTATTGTGCTGTCAAAATCTTTACGAGTATTATTATTATCATTAATATCACTACTCATATTATTAGCTTTGTTAGTATCATCTGCTATTAGTAACTCAACAGCTTTTGCACCCGTTTCAATTCGTCCTGCAGCATTTATTCGCGGGCCTATTTTAAAAACAATATCAGTAATAAAAATCTCTTTTTTTTCTAATCCCGAGGTTTTTATTATTGACTTCAAGCCTAATTGAGGGTCATTATTTAATTTTTTCAAACCATAATAAGCAAGCACCCTATTCTCGTCAATAATTGGAACAATATCGGAAGCAATGCTAACAGCAGCTAAATCGAGATATGAAAAGACTTCATCATCAGAAATCTTATTACTTCTCGCAAATGCCTGAAGTAATTTAAACCCAACACCACAACCTGACAATTCTTTAAAAGGATAATCACAGTCATTACGCTTAGGGTCAAGCACAGCAACAGCTTCGGGCAACATATCCCCGGGTGTATGATGATCGCAAATTATAAAATCAACATCTTTGTCATTGGCATAATCAATTTTTTCTACTGCCTTAATGCCACAGTCAAGTGCAATTACAAGCGAAAAATTATTTTCAGCCGCAAAATCAATGCCTTTGTATGATATTCCATAACCTTCGCTATATCTATCAGGTATATAGTAATCAATATTAGGGTGTATTTTTTTGAAAAACGAATAAACCGTTGCTACTGCTGTAGTTCCATCAACATCATAATCGCCGTAAACAAGTATTTTTTCATTATTTTTTATTGCTATATCTAAACGCCCAACAGCCATTTCCATATCTTTCATTAAGAAAGGATCGTATAATTGGCTTAACTCAGGACGAAAAAATTGTTTTGCATCTTCAAAATTTGTTATACCTCTTTGTACTAATAAATTTGCTATTATTTCTGATACCGAAAGAGATTCTGCCAAATCATTAATCTTCTGTTCATCTTCTTTTGGTTTTATTATCCATTTTTTATCCATTATATTATTTTTAATTTAATCCGGTTCTGTTTTTTTGTTTCTCTAACTAATCTGCAAATAGAATATACTTTGAGAGGTTATATTTTGCACTTCGGCAAGCTCAGTAGAGCCGTAATATAATTTGTCATTTAGCTTTATTGACAATTTAAAACAATCAATGACTACTAATGACCCAGATACGCCCCAGTACAGTCGTTCCTCCTTACGGGGTAAACTTCGCCACGGGGCAGGCAATTAATGACTATCAATGACAATTAATGGCTATATGTTAATGTTATAATTGTTTTATAGTATATAAATTAGCTCAAATTATTACGAAGCAGAATATAATAAAAAATTAAATTTACAATTTTATTTAAAATTTTACAAATATTAGTGTCCGACTAAATTTTATATTATTATAATTATCATTTAAATGTTATTTAATATTTCGCTCCTACGGAGCTCTAAAATTGTGGTTATTACTATGTTCTATAAACATTTCACTCCTAACGGAGTTTAAAAACAGTCCGCCAGCTGGCGAACGAAATATTTATCAAAACCTTATTAATAGTGCATTTTTATAGTTCATAATTATTTTTAGTCGGACACTAATATTTTTTTTATACTACTTAGTAATTCATTTTTGGTTAGTTTTTCATGAAACATTGATGTTAAAACCAAACATGACAGGTCTTAAAGACCTGTCATGTTTTACCGATTTTCAAACCGAAACTTACGGTCTAATAAACCTATTTAATAATTATAAATTTACACATTTTCTGTAATACATTATTTTTAGATATTTGCAAGAAATAAATTCCTGCAGGTTTGTTTGAAACATCTATTTGTATATTATCGGAATTAATTTTTTTAGTGTTTATTTTACTTGTTTTTCCAAGATAATCAAACATTGTTATCTTAATGTTTTGAGCATTATTAAATTCTAAATTACTTAATTTTATGTTAATAATATCTTTTACAGGATTTGGATACACTACGAATGATATTTGATTTCCAAATTCAGTGATTGAAGTTTTTTCTTCAAAATTAGCTGTAAATGTTGTATCTGATGTTACTGTGAAACTGTATGTTGTATCTGTTGAAACTTCAGCATCATTTGATGTCCAGTTTACAAAATTGTATCCTGTATTGGCTGTTGCTGTTAATGTAGCTGTTTCATTCTCTTCATATGTTCCTGCGCCGGTAACTGTTCCGCCGGCTGTTGGGTTTGCTGTTGCTGAAACATCAAAAGTTTGTACAAAATTAGCTGCAAATGTTGTATCTGATGTTACCATGAAATTATAACTTGCGTTTGTTGAAACTTCAGCATCATTTGATGTCCAGTTTACAAAATTGTATCCTGTATTGGCTGTTGCTGTTAATGTAGCTGTTTCTCCATAATCATAAGTGTCTGTACCGGTTACAGTTCCTCCGGTTGTGGGATTTGCACTTGCTGATACAGTAAACGATTGTAATTCAGAATTTGCTACAATGGTTGTATCTGATGTTACAGTAAAACTAAAACTTCTAGCTGTTGAAACTTCTGTGCCATTTGATGTCCAATTTACAAAATTATAACCTGTATTAGATTTTACGGTTAAAGTTGCAGTTTCTCCATCGTTATATTTTCCTGCTCCACTTATTACACCGCTGGTTGTAGGACTTACACTTGCCAAAACGGTAAAAATTTGAGAAAAATTAACAACAAATGTTGTATCTTTTGTTACAGTGAAACTTATACTGGTATCGGTTGATACTTCTGTATCGTTAGATGTCCAATTTACAAAATTATAACCAGTATTGGCTGTTGCTGTTAAGTTGACTGTTTCGCCGTCATTATATGTTCCTGCTCCGGTAATTGTTCCTCCGGCTGTAGGGATTGCTGTTGCTGATATATTATAATTTTGAATATCTACACCTACATATTTATTTCTTGATTCTAAAGACAATTCGGTAACTACAGTATTACAAATTCGGCAAACATACACACCACTATCATTATCATTGTAATTTGTTATTGAATATGAAGTATTTACAGCACCGCTAATTTCTACATCATCTTTATACCATTGATATGTATTTGCAGAACCTCCTACTGTTACTGTTAAATCTAAATTATTACCTGCACCCGGGGTATAATGTTCTACACTTCCAACTTTTGCTTGTGGTGAATAATGAAAATAAGTTCCTACATTTATATTCTGCTCAATATCTTCAAAAGTAAACTGATTGTTAATAATATACAAACTTTGCAAATTAGTTAATGCCGTTAAATCAGGCAATACTGTAAATTGATTATCATTCAAATAAAGCATAAATAAATTGCTTAAATTTTCAATTTCAGTGGGAATAGCACCACTTAATTTATTATTATTTAAATTTAACAGACTTAAACTTGATAAATTACCAATTTCTGAAGGAATACTGCCGGTTAAGTGATTATTATTTAATTCAAGTTGTTCTAAATTTGTTATATTACCGATTTCTGAAGGAATACCCCCTGTTAATTCATTGTCATACAAATAAAGTCTGGTTAAATTTGATAAGTTTTCAATTCCAGAAGGAATACTGCCGGTTAATTCATTGTCATACAAATAAAGCCATTGTAAATTACTTAAATTACCAATTTCTGAAGGAATACTATCTGTTAATTGATTTGAATACAAATAAAGATATACTAAACTTGATAAATTTCCGATTTCTGCCGGAATATTGCCGGTTAATTGATTTTCATACAAAAAAAGTTGGGTTAAACTCGATAAATTTCCAATTTCTTTAGGAATACTATCTGATAATTGATTTGAATACAAATGAAGATATTCCAAACTCATTAAATTTCCAATTTCAGCAGGAATACTACCGGTTAACTGATTATTTTGTAAAAGAAGTTGAATTAATTTCGTTAAATTTCCAATTTCATAAGGAATACTGCCGGTTAATTGATTATTAGACAAATAAAGATATTGTAAATTCGTTAAATTTCCTATTTCATAAGGAATACTGCCACTTAACTGATTTCCATCAAATACAAGTTTAGTTAGATTCGTTAAATTTCCTATTTCAGCAGGAATACTACCCGTGAGTTGATTGACATTCAAATTTAACTCGATTAGATTAGATAAATTACCAATTTCTGAAGGAATACTGCCGGATAATTGATTTCCCCACAAATACAGACAATATAAATTCGTTAAGTTCCCAATTTCAGCAGGAATACTATCAGTTAATTGATTATCACCCAACTCAAGATATTGTAAACTCGTTAAATTCCCTATCTCTGCAGGAATACTGCCGGTTAATTGATTATAATCCAACGAAAGCCGTGTTAAACTCGTTAAATTACCAATTTCTGCAGGAATACTACCGGTTAATTGATTTATAAACAAAAGAAGATATTGTAAACTCGTTAAACTTCCTATTTCTACTGGAATTTCTTTTTAGTAAATTCAAAACCTTCAACAGTTAATGCTTCAATATATAAAAGCAAGGCAGGTGCAATGCACAAAACAAGAGGCAAAACAAAATAATAACGAACATATATTACAATACTATAAAGTCGTATGTAATAAAAAAAATTAGAAAGCAGCAGTATGGAAAGTAATAACATAAAAACACCTAATATTTTATTAGCCTTATGATTATTACTTTTAAATGTTAATAAAAAAACACCAAAAAACAAGCTGATTAAAACCGGAGTTATATGTAATATATTGATATAACTTATCATACACAAACAAAAAAATTAAGCAAAAATAAGATTGAATATAAATTAAGTGTGAAAGATAAAAAATATTTTCAAAAAACAGAAACATTTAATTAAATTATGACAAAAACCATTGTTTATTTATTTAATA
>JAUVJB010000276.1 GCA_030592465.1 Bacteroidota bacterium
CTTTCATTGGCGGAATATATCTATCGTCGTTATTTTCTTCATCCTGTAAAAGAGCGTAAGTAAACCCATTTTTAAAAATTAATAACTAAACAGCATAGCCCGGTTCTAATAAGCCCACCACAATAATTTTTTGTCGTGCTCCCCAATATATCATGTGAGCCGGAGCCGGATAATCCAAGGTGGTATTCAATTCAAGTTGTTTTTGTGTGCCGTCTTTTTTATAAATAACAACTTTTTTAATTTTCACAAAAGCTGATTGCGGGTCGTAGTCAAACTGTAAATTGCTTAATTTATTGGCACCTTTATATGTTAAAATTTTATATAAAGTATGTTGATTATTATAACTTAATCCTGTTTCATGAACATCAACTTTTGTGCTGTCAAAAATTAAAAGCAGATTATAATTTTTATACTCTTGACTGTTATCATATTTTTTTATCAGCTCTTTTATTGATTGTGCTGAAGCCGAAAAAGTAAAAACGGCTAAGATTAATGAAAAAAATAAATGTTTTTTATACATGGTTTTAATAATTAATAAAATTTCATAAATATATAATTTTTTTTTAATGTCACACAACTAAAAACGATTGTAATTAATAATAAGCAAGTTGGGTTTCGTTCATCCCAACCTACGAGTTAACCCGTCGGTTAAAAACAAAGCAACTTGCAAACCACGAAGCTGGTTTTTTATTATTAAAAGGTTTGCTAATTTTGTCAATTATTTGTATTATGAATTCTCTTTGAAGAAATATTTATGCCGACGTGTCGGTATTGAAAAAAATTGCCACTAATCCAACTCTTCCATGTCTTTCGGACTCTGGAAGGTTTCAATAATTAATTTTTTAAAAAATTATGAAACAATCGACATTTAAAAATTACATAATAGTAATTCTGTTATTCTTTATTATCACCAATATTAAAGCACAAGACACCTTAAAAGTAATGCAGTATAATTTATTATATTATGGGTGGAATACAGGATGGTGCACAACAGAAAACAATAATATATCAGATAAAGACGGCTACTTAAAAAAAACTATTGGATATGTAAAGCCTGATATTTTTACTGTAAACGAAATGGGTGCGAAATCATCAAACATTGATCGTTTACAAGATAATGTATTAAATATCAATACAAATAAATATAAACACGCAACTTTTACAAATTTTTCAAATTATGGAAGTTCTTCTATTGTAAATATGTTGTATTATAATTCCTACAAATTAACTCTTGCACACCAAGATGTTGTAACAACAGCTATTCGAGATATAAATATTTATAAAATGTATTATAACTCGCCTGATTTAAGCTCTAAAAAAGACACAGCATTTATTACTTGCATTGTTGCTCACTTAAAAGCAGGCAGTGATGACGATGATAAACAAAAACGAGCAGAAATGATACAAACATTAATGGATTATTTAAATAATATTAATTACTCTGGTAACATATTAATTATGGGTGATTTTAATTTATATGACAGCTCAGAACCGGCATTTCAAACATTAATAAATTATGATAATCCTGAATTAAAATTTTACGACCCGATAAACAAAATTGGTTCGTGGCACAATAATCCGGATTATGCCAATTATCATACACAATCAACACACACATCGGGTTCAGGCTGCCCTGCGACAGGTGGCATGGACGATAGGTTTGATTATATTCTTATGACCAAAAATGTTATTGACGGAAGTGATAAAGTTCAATATATTAATGGCTCATACCATGCCCTTGGACAAAATGGCACTTTTTTTGACAACTCTTTGTTAAGTTCAACAAGCAGAACAATACCCGACAGCATTGTTAATTCTCTGTACAATATGTCTGACCACTTGCCTGTTATTGCTGATTTATTAGTTAATCAAACACACGTTTCAATAAAAAATCTCACAAATACAAACTCCTTTGACTTTAAACTCACAAATCCTGTTTATGATAAATTAAAGTTGTCATTTAGTAATTGCTCTAATTCAAAAAATATTACTGTTTCAATAGTTTCAATATTGGGACAAACAATATTTAAACACAATTATTTAGCAAATAACGACAGTATGATAACAATACCGTTTAGCAACATTCAGCCGGGAATTTATTTTGTAAAAGTTGTTGATGAAAAAAATAAGAGTATTGTGAAAAAAATTATTAAGAAATAATTTTTTATTATAGAAATTGGTTGTTGACAATTCGTTGTATGCAGGCTAATCAGTTTGTTATTTATTATTCTTCCCAAACGAAAATTGCCATCATTAAATTAATAAATAGAGTTTTATTTCATATATTTGTATATATAAATCTTTTTTATCATGGGAGAATTAAACAAAAAAATATTAACAGATATAAAACAAAAAATCTCATCAAAGCATCCAAAAGCAAAGATTTATTTATATGGTTCACGAGCAAGGGGTGACTACCAATCTGATTCTGATTGGGATATTCTGATACTCCTTAATGAAAAAAAAGTAACCCCTGATGTCGAATCTAATTTAATGGGTAGCATATATGATATTGAACTTGAAACCGGTGAAATTATATCACCATTAATTTATTCAAAAGATTACTGGGACAATACCTTAAGCATAACACCACTATATTTCAATGTGAATAAAGACGGATTAAAATTATGAGCCAAAAAGATATACATGATTATATAAACTATAGAATTGACAGGGCTTGGGATACCTTTGAAGACGCTAAACTTTTAGCAAAAAATAAAAGATGGAATGCTTGTATCAATAGACTTTATTACTCATGTTTTTATGCTGTTAGTTCTTTGTTATTGACAAAAAGCATTAACACATCAACTCATAAATAAATAAGATTAAAATTTAATGAATTATTTATAAAAACCGGAATAATTTCCAAAGAACAGGGACGCTTATATTCAAAACTTTTTGAGTGGAGACAAAAAGGCGATTATGGTGATTTATTTGATTTTGACGAAAAAAGAATTGCACCATTAATCGAACCCGTAAAAATTTTAATTACTAAAATAGAAACAATGTTATAGTGGAACTATTCTATATTTCAAATCCGGAAGCAAAAGGAAAACAATCTGTAAATCACAGAGTTGATTCGTTGTTCATAATCACAAAGACGATAAATATTGTGTTTTCTTACAAATACTAAATAAAAAACCGGCAGTTTTTCCGGTTTTTTTGTGGAGACTAAGGGAGTCGAACCCTTGACCTCTTGGCTGCCAGCCAAACGCTCTAGCCAACTGAGCTAAGCCCCCGTTTTCTTGAAAAACAAAACTAATAAAATTTTTTATAAAATCTATTTTATCGAAACAAATTCAAATCCTAATTTTGAATATTTTTCTAATATGATTGGCAATAAATAAAATAATTTTTCTTTTGCTTTTATTGTATCGTGAAAAACTATTATTGAACCTTTACCTGTAAACTTATAAATGTTTTTCAGGCATTTTTCTTTTGAAAGGTTCTGATTATAATCCATTGAAAGAACGTCCCACAAAACAATCTTATATTGCTTTTTTAACCATTTAATTTGTGAGGGAGTTATTTTCCCGTAAGGTGGTCTAAACAAATTCGATTTTATTAGAGATTTTGACAAA
>JAUVJB010000296.1 GCA_030592465.1 Bacteroidota bacterium
AATTATTTAACAGGGGCTAAAAAATTTAAAGTAAAAAGTAAAAAAATAATTATGAATTTTTTTCAGGTTGTGAATTGCAAATTTTGACAATTACTAAAGTGCTTCAAATAAATATTTTATATTATTATAACTAATTGAAAAATTTTTCGTATATTTATTAAAAATATTTTTATCATGGATAAACAAGATGTTTTAAAAATAATTGAAACAGCAAGATTAAAGAGAGTTAAAAATTTAGATTTATCAAATAAGGATATAAAAATTTTACCTTCTGAGATTGGAGATTTATCTCACCTTGAACATCTTGATTTAAGCTATAATTATTTAAAAGAATTGCCTCCTGAAATAGGTAAACTTAACGAGCTGAAAACATTGTTGCTAATAAAAAATGAATTGAGTAAACTCCCATTGGGAATAGGCAATCTCATTAACTTAACGCTTGTAGATATTAGTCATAATAAAATTACAGAGATACCTTCTGAAATAGGATACTTAGTAAATTTAAAATCGTTTGATGCAAGTTATTGCAAATTAGAAAAGCTGCCAATTGAATTTATTAATCTTCTGAGTTTGAAAGAATTATTCCTTGAAGAGAACGTTTTTGAATTTCCTCCTCCAAAAGTTATTAAGCGTGGTTTATATGCAACAATGCATTATCTGATAGCAGAAAAAAGGAGAAGAGAATCTTCAAAAGTTGTTATTCAGGTTTATAATATGCCCGAGCTTTTACAAAAACCATTTAAACAATATGTTAATTATTTTAACGATATGGTTTCATCTGTAAACGATAATGATTTGAAGATTGATATTAATTTTATTTATCAAGAGTTAAGTGAAGATTTTAAGATTGAGAAAAATGTTGAAAGTTATCTTTACGATTTGTTGAAATTTGTAGAAGAAAAAATTATTAATTTAAAAGATAAGTCAAGTGATGGTTCAAAAATAAGTCTGATAGATGTTCAAGTTGCTCAACTCAAACAGCAAATATCATCGTTTAACGATTCATTAGATTCTAAAATGGATGAAATCAAGACGATAAAAAAAGAGATGAATAATCTTTTTAAATCTTTATCTGAAAAAAAATAATATTTGCCCTTTGTTCCTAAAAAAATCTGTAATCTGCATTATTATTGATATTAAAAAAGTTATGTTTTTTTTGTGTTTCCAATTAAAAAATTATTATAAAAATAAGTGCTTTTTCAACTTAGGTTATGATGTAGATACGGCATTAAACGAAATAATCTTTGAAGAAGAATCAATAGGTCCTGTTTACTGAACAGGATAAAAGACCCCCAACCGTCGCAAGCATCTCGCTTGTGCCTCTGTTTCCATATAAATTTTTTTGCCAAAAATTTCATCCACAAATAAGAAAAAATTATTACATTTGAAATTAAAATATTACCAGCGGACCTTAAGGTTTTAAAAACCTTAAGGTCTGAAGCTATGACATTATTTAAAAATACCCGAAATAAAAATTAATTATTTACAGATGTAACTGACTTTAGAAAGCCTCTTTGCGAAAAAAAATTAAAAAAGTTATGTTTTTTTTTGTTTCCAATTAAATAATTACATTTGCAAAAAAAAAATTATTATGAAAATAAGTTACTTTGTGATATTAGTATTAATATTTACTCAAGTTAATAGTCTTTTCGGACAGGATATTGAATATCGTTATGATGATGCAGGCAATCGTGTTCAGCGAAAAGTAATTGTACTAAAATCTGCTAATATTATTAATAATCAAGATAGTACAGGCAGTATTGGTACTAATAATAATGTTAGCAAAAATAATGCTGATGCTAATCAGAAAGATTTTTTTACCGACCGGTTAGAAGAAAATAACATTAAGATTTACCCCAATCCAACCAAAGGACAAATAAAAGTTGTGCTTGCAAATATTGATAATTGCGATAATTCATCAATAGAGCTTTATAGCTTATCGGGTAAGATTATTTACAAAAAAAATAAAATCTCAATAACAAATAATATTGACTTATCAGACAAACCGCAAGGAGCTTATATTTTACGGTTAATGATAAACAATAAAAAATTAGAATGGAAAATTATAAAAGAATAAAAATTCAATTACTGATTTTAGGAATTATACAAGTTGTCAACAACAAGCTTGTGAAACTTAACAACTAATCAACTATTTACTAATTTTAAAATTTAATTTATGAAAAAATTACTATTTTTTTTATTTTAGTGTCGGCGTGAATTTGTTAATTTGCTGATTATAAGATAATAAACTTGTATCCTTTTTATGAAAATATTCACACCGACACTTTTCGGAGTGGACTCAATATTTAATAGTTGTAAAAAAGAAAGTATTGAAAAAAACAAAACAGAAGAATTTGTTCAGTCAGAGCATGATGCAATGATTGAGGGTAAAATTTGCACATTTAAAGAAAAGATGCAAAAAATAAAAGAAAATCCAAGTTTAAAAAGTAGTTACGAAGATTTAACTCTCAATGATGCTGTATGGTGCGCCGAAGCAGCGTTAAACTACACACATGCAGACCTTGGTCATGAATTTGCAGAACTGACTATTGATTCTATTGAAATAGAAATTCCAATAGATGCCGACAGTTTAGTTAAATTTTCTGATGTGTCGGAAGCTTACCTGTCAATGGATGATAATCTCGAACAATTCTTTACAGGAATTGCTGATGATAACAAACATGTTATTGTTATTGATGTAGAGCCTGTTCTAAATCTTAATAAAAGTAACACAACAACACTTATAGTTAAAACTGTTGTTGGTAGAGGACAAACACCTGCTATTGATGAAGTTTTCGGAGATACTGACTGGTGGTATTATGGTGAAGACGGTGGCTGCTGCGGAGGTTACTCAGGCGACCAGCCAAGAGATGCGGCTTATGAACTGGAATTCAGGGTGAATCATAACAATGTAAATCCTGACGATTATGATCCGTTGAATGAAGGTCATATATATGGTTATTTTACAGATATTCAATTTGAAACAGCTACTTACGATGATTACGAAAACCCAAACGATCCAAATGATAACATTAATGATTATTTGCTGTTTTATAACACAACTCTATATTCTTCTGAGAATTATCATGAATGTATCCCGCCTGTTGAAATGAATTTTTATCTGAACGGATTATATTCAATCATAGATACTGTGAAAACAAAAATTAATGC
>JAUVJB010000008.1 GCA_030592465.1 Bacteroidota bacterium
AGACCCGGTCAACATTGTGTAAAGGGTGGCTCCTAGCGCGTAGACGTCGCTGTAGGGCCCCGTGCGCCCCCCGCCATACTGCTCTATGGGGCTGAAACCCGGCGTGACACGGGTGGCTTACTCCTCGCAATGACATAATTTTTCGACTTTTCGGAATAGACTCTTTTGATTAAATATTTAAAATTCTTTTAATTTATTATTTTTGTATGCATCAAATGCTTCTTTAACAGTCATTTGACCGGCACCAACCAAAATTTTCATTCCGGCTCTTTCTAATGCTGTTGCAGCATTTCCACCGGGGCCATTTCCTGTAATTAAAACATCAGGTTTCATCTCAAATAATTGTTGTGCAGTTTTAGGTCCTGCTCCATGAGCTTCGTTTTCAACAGCTCTGTTATCAAAATTAACTAACTCGTCTTTTTCTTCATCATACATTAAAAGAAATTCTGTTCTTCCAAAACGTGGGTCCATCATTGAATTCCATTCTATACCTTTTGTTGTAAATGCAATTTTCATGTTTTTGTTTTTTATATTATATTGATATTTAGTTATTTATATTACTTTTAGTCATTAATAGTCATTTGGCTTCGCCGTCATTGATTGTCATTAAATTGTCATTAATTGGGAAAACCGCTAAGCGGATTCTTTTTGTCAGCTGTTTTGTTAAAATTAATTCAGAATAAATTATAATATATCTGCGTTTAAATAACAATCTGCTAAGCGGTTGTGTCGTCAATAAAACATTTTAGATTTTAGACATGGTCATTGATTGTCATTAAGTCATTACTTTTTACTTTCTAATTTCCAATTTCTAATATCTAATCAATAATTTGTTTAATTTTTTCCCAACTTTCTGTAATAATATCCTTTAAATTACTTTCTCCATACTCAACAATTGTTTGTCCAACAGTCATTGCCTTTGTAAAAGTTTCATCATAGGGCACACCGGCAATATAAACAATATTTTCTTTTTTAAGAAATTCTTTAATCTCTATAAATACCTGCGTATTAAGGTCTGATTTGTTAATGATACAACCGGCTTCAATTTTAAATTTTTTCACTAATTTATAAACACGTTTTAAATCGTGCAAACCCGATACTGTCGGCTCAGTAACGAGAACCACAAAATCAGCACCTGAAAGTGAAGAAACCACAGGGCATCCAACACCCGGCGACCCATCAATAATAATAAAATCTTTATTGTTTTTTTCTGCAATTTGTTTTGCTTCGTTTTTCACTTTAGCAACAAGTTTTCCCGAGTTGTCGGCTCCAATGCCAAGTCTGGCATGTACCATAGTATTTCCAACTTTTGTGTTAGAAATATGCAATTGCCCGACATTCTGTTCTTCCATTGTAATTGCATTTGTTGGACAAACTCTTGCACAATAACCACATCCTTCACAATTCAACGAGTTAATAATATATTGTTGATTTATAATAGAAACAGCATTAAAACGGCAAACATCTTTACATTTACCACATTTAATACAATCATTTTGATTAATTTCAGCAATTTCACCGCTATAAAAATCTTCCGATTTCGCAAAATCAGGTTGCAAAAGAAGGTGCATGTCAGCAGCATCAACATCACAATCGGCAACAACAACATCTTTACCTCCGAGATATGCAAACGATGCAGTGATAGATGTTTTTCCTGTGCCTCCTTTGCCTGAAATAACTACAATCTCTTTCATTCAAATATATTTAATTAAAATTCATAATAATTAGACATTTACACTCTTTGAATTTATGTTCGTGGTTTTTGTTGCCTCACAAAATTAAATTTTAAAGGTGTTAGGCGAACCTCCATGCACGAAATTTGCTTCAAATAATATATTAATGTCCCTTTGTGCTTTTACCTTTAAAATTAAAAATGATAAGCATGGAGGTTTCATACTCCTTTAGCTTCTTTTAGTTTTAATATATAATCGCAAATATTTTTTAATTGTTGTTTTACTTCAGGAACTTTAGGATAAATTAATTCTCCTCTTGAATACAATTCAGCAATAAAACGGTCATTTGGAATTTTAGCCAATACAGGTATTTCATTATCTTTGCAATATGTTACAACATCATCATTACCAATACCATAGCGATTAACAACCACGCCGAATTCTTTTCCCAACTTTTTCATTGTTTCTATTGCTAACTTAACATCATGGAAGCCAAACGGAGTAGGTTCAGTTATTAAAATTACAAAATCAGCATCTTTTGTTGCTTCTATAACCGGACATGATGTACCCGGAGGCGAATCGTATAATTCAATTGTATTGTCGATAATATGTTTTTCAACGTATTCAATTGTTTGGGAAATTAACGGAACAGCTTGCTCACGACCAACATCCAGCCTACTCTCAACAAATGAAATTTTACCTAATTGAAAATGACTCAACTCTCCCATTTTCTCAGGAATCATTGGTAATGCAGAAGTTGGACATAATTCAGAACATGCATAACAACTATGACATAACTCAGGGAAAACCATGATTTGTGTATCTAATTTTATGATAGCATTAAAATTACATGCTTCTTGACACAATCCGCATAAAGTACATTTATCTTGCTCCCATTTAGGAACCATTTTAAATTTATCTTCTTTATGAATAAGTTCACCTTTAATAAACAATCCTGAATTTGGTTCTTCAACATCAAGATCACATAAAACAACATTTTTATTTTCTGAAATATAAGCGGCAAGGTTTGTTGAAAGTGTTGTTTTTCCTGTACCGCCTTTACCGCTTGCAATTGCTATTTTCACGTATTTATATTTTTTTAATTACTAATTTTAATGGTCGCATAAATTCATTCCTTCAGTTAACCGATTGTTTAAATAATTTTCAACCAATTTCACAGGCAAATCAGAACTCACACCCATATAAACTTTAATATTATTTTTATTAAAAGCATCTATTGCTTTCTGCCCCATTCCCTCTGAAATTATTACATCGACACCAAATTGTGCAAGAAATTGAGGATAAATTCCCTCTTGATGTTCCGGCGGAACAACATATTTTTTAGAAATAATTTTATCCTTATTAGTCTCAATAATTGCAAACTTCTCACATTGTCCGAAATGTTCAGATAATTTTCCGTTAATTATTGGTACTGCGAATTTCATTTTATGTTTTAATTATTAAGTCATCTTACTGACACTACTTATTATTTAGTAATTCTTCTCTTATCATAACATGTCCACATTTTGGACATTTTACAGAAGTGCATTTTACACCCTGTTGATGAGGTATTTTTTCACCACAGTTAGCACAAACACAAAAACCGCCTGTACCAAAAGCTCCGCCATTGTTGCGACCACGACCGCCTCCGCTGCCAAGTCCTCTCCCGCTTCCGGGATTACCTGAATTTCTTGAATTTCTCATTTTATATTAATTTTTTTTAAATTTACTAATAAAAATTCAACCATTTACACATTGATTTAAATTATTATACTAAAATTTAATATGTTGTTAAATTGTTATATTGTTAAGATATAGGGCAATTGTTATTGCAATTAAGCCCAATTAGTGAGACATAATTTTTAAAAAAAATATCCATCTAATTAAGTATAGCAAACTATACAAAATTTTTGCATATGAATTTTAAATATCTTTCCACATGAAACTCTTTTTGTATTTCACGATGGACTTTCCCAACAAACAATTTAACAATATAACAATTCAACCATTTTAAAATAAATCTCAATAGTTTCCTAATGCTAAAATGCTAACTGTATAGAGCTTAACAATCTCTAACTTTCTTTATCTTTATTTCCTATTTCAGAAAGCCTTTTTTCTAAAAGAGACAATTGGTCTTTAATAGAATTAATCTCATTTTCCAGCATTGTCTTTTCAGACACACTTGGAACATTTTCATCATAGAAATTTCTATAACCGTATCCAAAGCCTCCTCTATTTCCAAAGCCACGCCCATAGCCGAGACCTCGTCTATTTCCAAAACCCCGTCCAAAATTACCAAATCCGGTAGTGTATCCGGGTTGGTTATTGCCTGCACAATAACCCATTTGTCTTCCTGTCATTGGACCATTACCATTAGGTCCTGTTCTATCACCTCTTGGCATAACAACCTCCTTTTTTAATTATTGTTTATATAAAATTTATTATTTCTAAAATTTTCTTATACCGTTTTTGGACAAAATTTGTTTTTTTTACTATTTGTTATTTTATTTCACTTCATAAATTTCGTATCATTATTCACTCCCTTATGCCGACCCACTACCTGCTCATGAGGGCTTCGCCGTTCGTTTCGCTGTCATTGTATGGTTTTAACAATGAATGACTATAAATGACTAATGACAATTAATGACCTTTTAAATATAAATAAACTCAATTTATTACCCTGTAAAATATATAATTTTATCCCCTTCCTCCTCTATTTCGATGTCTTCCTCGATTTCTGTTAGCACAACAAATGCCATGACCAAATCCACCTGCCATGTTTATTAAATTTCTCGATTTACAGTCCGGACACTCAGTAAGAGACTCGCTCATATTTATTTGGAACATATGTCCACAATCTAAACATTTAATAATATTTCGCCTAAAATGAATGTTACCGCCTTCAATTGTCAAAATTTTACCTTGAACTATGAAATCGGCAATTTTTTTTCGTGCTTTTTCAATAAGCCTTGTGAATGTAGGACGCGATATTTCCATTTCTCTAGCTGCCTCTAATTGCGATAAGCCAAGATAATCAGACAAGCGAAAGGCTTCATACTCGTCGAGAGTAAGCAAAACTTGAATTAAAGAATTACTGGGAATCCCAACGGGTTTAAACTCTGAAAATAATGGAGGATTAAGTACAATTCTATCTTTTTCAGGTCTTGCCATATATATTATTATTAATATTATGGTACAAAGATAATGAACTTATGTTCAAAATCCAAATTTTTTTTAATAAATTTTTTAGATTTTTCATCGTCCGCCAGCTGGCGGACATAAAACGTCTAAAAGCAGGCTAAATTTTATTTTGAGGTGCTGAGGGATTAAAAAATATTTTATATTTGTGCATTAACATAAAAATAATTTATAACGACCTAAAGGATAATTTATGATTTTGATTCAATAGTTATGGGTTAATAGCTTGAATTTCACAGTGATATGAGACATTTTTAAGAAAACTACAAAAAATATTTATTTTAGATGTAAAAAACAAGTAACTAACTAATAATCAGTATGAATATTTTTTAAATTTTTGATTTTTCTTAATTTGCAATGCTCTTATCCGTCAGCTGACGGATAAAAAAACGAGTATTAAAAAACACTTAACCAATCCGCCAGCTGGCGGATAGTTTTAAAAATTGAAATATTTTAGTTGCATGCTTTATATATCAAAGGATTTTACTACTTTAGAGTAATAAAAAAAATGTGAATTTTTCTTGCGTTTTTAAAAAGTAAAAAAATAATTGGTAAAAAAGGCATCTTTCATTTTGCAGTTTACGTTTTTTTGAAACTCTGAAAGAGTTTAATTTTAATAACCACAGGTGTAACCTGTGGTATTTAACTAATCATATTAATATCAATCCGTCGGCTGACGGATTGAATAGAAAAATAATTATTATGATAGTTTTATTCAACCCGTCAGCTGACGGGTTGTAACATGACTTATTATTTCTTTAACTCCGCATTGCATACGGAGTTATTTAACGGGGTGAATATTTTTCCCCTTCGGGGAAATTCAATAATCAAAAAAAGTGTAAACCCTGTGAGATAATTCGTTAATTGACAGATAAGTATTTCAAATTAAATATCTAACAGGGTAAACTACTTTTATACGGTTTTGAAAAATGCCGTAAAAAATTTATTTGAGATATACAATTAACTGAATTTTGAATCGCCCTCAGCACCTCAAAACAAAATTTTATTCCACACGGTAAATATGAAAGATGCCAAAATTTTTATACTTTTGCACTTTATTTATAATTATTTTAAATAAGCAAATAAAACCAAATAATTATGGCATATACAACTAAACAGGTGTTCGACGCACTACGAAACGTTAAATATCCTAAAACAGAAAAAGACATCTCGTCTCTTGGTATGGTGCAGGAGATAAAAATTGAAGATAAAAAAATAAGCTTTACTCTTGTTTTTCAAAAGTCTAACGACCTTTATATTGAAGAAGTAAGAAAAGCTTGTGTAAACGCAATACTTTCTAATTTGGGTCAGGATGTTGAAATAAAAGGCAACATTGAAGTAAAAGCAATTGAGAAAGTAGCAGACAAATCTATTTTACCTAATGTAAAAAACATTATTGCTATTGCTTCGGGAAAAGGAGGCGTAGGGAAATCAACTGTCGCAACAAATTTAGCAGTAGCACTAACTAAAGCCGGCAAAAAAGTGGGTCTTGTTGATGCTGATATTTTTGGACCGTCAATACCTAAAATGTTTGGAGTAGAAAATGAACGCCCTCTCGTTAAAAAAGAAAATGGAGCAGATGTAATTATTCCAATCGAAAAATACGGACTTAAATTGTTATCAATCGGTTTCTTTGTTAACCCTGAAGATGCTCTTGTTTGGAGAGGCCCAATGGCAACAAATGCGTTAAAACAACTTGTTTTTCAAACGCAATGGGGAGACCTTGATTACCTGTTGTTTGACTTGCCTCCGGGAACAAGCGACATTCATTTAACTTTAGTTCAAGAAGTGCCTGTTACAGGTGCTATTATTGTCAGCACACCTCAACAAGTGGCTTTAGCCGATGCTATTAAAGGAATTAATATGTTTACGGGAAAACATATTAACGTACCTGTTTTAGGTCTAATTGAAAATATGGCTTGGTTCACTCCTGCTGAACTTCCTGAAAATAAATATTATATTTTCGGGAAAGATGGTTGTAAAAATTTGGCTGATAAAATGAATATTCCTCTTTTAGGACAAATACCTATTGTTCAAAACATTTGTGAAGCCGGTGATAATGGTAAACCTTCTGCTTTAGACCAAAGTTCTATTACAGGTAAGTCTTTTTCTGATTTAGCACAAAATGTTATAAAAGCAGTTGATGAAAGAAATATTAAATTTGACCCTACTAAAAAGGTTGAAATTACAAATAAATAATTACAGTTATGATGCTGTTAATCATTAATATTCTTTAATTGTAACCATTCTCAGTTTAAGATAAGTTGTATCAATAACTAAATGGTTAAATTGTTAAATTGTTAAATTGTTATAATAATTAAAAAAATGAGAAATTTAATATTACTATTTACGTTTATAGTTTCAGTTAGCGAAATATCTTCTCAGGAAGTTAAACCTAAATTTAATGAAATTGATTTATCCATAAATTCAATTACCAATCTTGATTTTGGAATTGATTATAAAACGAGTTTTAATTCAAATACATTGCTGAGATTGGAACTTTTTAATTTCGATTTTAAAACTACGGAAAATGATCCGGCAAATCCATCCTTATTTAAAACTAATCATAATAATTTGCAAAGCAATATTGGTATCGGAATTGAGAAAAGAAAAACACTGTCTGATAAATTAAACTTTTATACTGGAATTGATATATTATTAAATGTATATTGGGATCGATTAAAAACTGACAATCCTTTTTTATCTGAGAATCTGCGAACAGTAGATGCTCTTTCATTAAATCCCGGACTAGGTTTTAAAACCGGATTACATTATAAATTAAATAACGATTTATCAATAGGATTTTCATTTTCTCCACATGTATATTTTCGTTATTTACAAGTTGGTACATCTTTCGATTCAAAGGAGAAAGAAAAAGAAGGAAATATAAATATTAATTTAGATGAAATAAGTTTATCAATAATATATAGATGGAATAAATGAAACAACTGCCAACACAATAACAATCAGTCCGCCAGCTGGCGGACAAGTTTTAACATAGAACCCGGATACGCTCATATTTTGCTGAGAGCCAGGCAATTTAGCAATATAATAATTTACAGCAATGTGTGAATGCTTACAATATTTCTAATCAAAAACAATAAAAATCAATTAAAATTAAAATATTTTTGTAAAAATGTAGTTTTAATTAAAGCTAAAGGTAAAAATTTTGAACAGAAAAAAATTCCCATATAATAATTATTTGCTGTATTGTTTTATAATTGTTGCATTGTTTTTAAGTTGCTCAACTAAAAAAAACACTACAATTAGCAGGTCTTATCATAACCTTACAGCTCATTATAATGTTTTTTTTAATGCTAACGAAAGTTTTAAAAAAGGTCTGAAAAAAGTTGACGACAATTTTCACGACAACTATTCAGATATTTTGCCTATGTTTAAATATGGGGATAACAAAGTGGCAAAATCCATCTATCCTCAAATGAATAAAACAATTGAAAAAGCTTCAAAAACAATAAAAAAACATTCAATAACGGTAAGACCCAAAATTAAAAAAAAACGATTAACTAAATCTCAAAGAAAATTCATCAACAAAAAAGAATTTTGTAATTGGATTGACGATAGTTATATGATTATGGGTAAATCACATTTTTATAAACAAGATTTTTATCCTGCTATCGAAACGTTCAACTATGTAGTTCAACAATATACTGACAAGCCTGTTAAATACGACGGGTTGTTATGGCTTACCCGAACTTATAACGAGATGAATAACTATAAAAAATCAAAAGAATTACTTAATTTAATTGAAGGAGAAAAAAACAAAGTCCCAAAAAAATTAATGAAAGATTTTTTTACCATCTATGCTGATTATTACTTAAAACAAAAAAAATATGAAGACGCAATACCTAAACTAATAAAGACTATTGAGTATAATAAAAAGAAAAAATATATTGTCAGATACGAATATATTCTAGCTCAAGTATATCAAAAAGTTGGCGATAATGACAATGCCTCAAAATTTTACAACCAAGTAATTGGGTTAAATCCTGAATACGAAATGTCTTTTAATGCTAAAATTAATCTCGCCATTTTATATGATTCTTCTTTTGACTATAATAAAGATATTGAAAAACAGCTTTTTAAAATGCTGAAAGATGATAAAAACATTGATTATCAGGATCAAATTTACTTTGCCTTAGCAAATATAGCATTTAAAGAAGATTACATTGATCAAGCTGTTAGTTATTACAAACTTTCTGCTCAAAAAAGCATAAGCAATACAAATCAAAAAGCAATATCATTTTTGTCAATTGCAGATATCTATTTTAAACAAAAAAAATATACTCTTGCTCAAGCATACTATGACAGCACTGTTACTTTTTTAGATAATAGTTATCCCGATTATGAAAAAATCAGTTCGAAAACACGATATCTAACCGAATTGGTAAAAAATTTAAAAACCGTTCAATTACAAGACAGCCTGCAAAATCTTGGAAAAATGACAGAAAAAGAAAAATTTGCAGTAATCGATCAAGTAATAAACCAAATAAAAAAAGAAGAAAAACTTAAACAACAAGAAGCACAACAGGAAAGAACTAGTGCTAACTTCTTAAATCAAAATTTAAGAAATACAAATTCTGACAATCAAGGAGGTAAATGGTATTTTTACAATCCAAATGCTTTAAGCATGGGACATTCCGGATTTATACAAAAATGGGGACGACGAAAACTTGAAGATGACTGGTGCCGAAAGAATAAAGCATCTGTTGATTTTGACCAAATATCAAATGCTGATACTACTCAACAAACTACTAATGGTGATCAAAAACAAATTAGTAACAAAAGCAGAGAATATTATTTAAAAGATATACCAACAACAGATTCTTTATTAAACATCTCAAACAAACAAATTCAAGAAGCCCTGTTTAATATTGCAAATATTTATCAAGACAAGCTAAAAGACTATAACCAGGCAATTAGTGTTTATGAAGATTTAATTCAAAAATTTCCTGATAACAAATTTTTACTTCTTACCTACTATCGCCTTTACTCTCTTAATAAAAATTTGAATAATGTTGAGAAGACTAATTATTACAAAAATCTCATTATTGAAAAATTCCCGGAAACCAACTATGCCAAAGTGTTAATTAATCCTAATTTCTTTAAAGAATTACAAAAAAAACAAAACCAAATAAATTTCCTTTACAGTGCCACATATAAATACTATCTGAACAATCAATTTGATAAAGTATTATACAATTTTAACTATGCTGACACAACATACAAGAACAACAATTTAATGTCAAAATTTGAATTGCTGAAAACCCTTTCTGTTGGTAAACAAAGCGATACTACTACTTTTAAAACCGAATTAATCAATTATTTAAAAAAATATCCTAAAAGTGATGAGACAGGATATGCTTCAAGTATTTTAGCCTCTTTAACCGGCAATAAAACCAAAACACCAACAGCAGACAGTATAGCCAAGATTTCTGAAGATGCGTTTGAAAATGAAAAAGATACTAGCGAACAAGAAATTTACGCAATTAATAGCGATGCTGTCCATTTTTATGTTATTGTTATTGACAGCAAAAAAACTGACGTTAACAAATTAAAATTTAATTTATCAAATTTCAATATTGATAATTATAGTTATATTAATTTTGATGTAAGCAGCATGATATTAAATACTAATTTTCAGTTAATTGTTGTTAAACGCTTCAAAAACAAAGACCAAGGATTTAATTATTTTGAATCTGTAGTTGCAAACGATATTGTGTTTAAAGATCTGAAACAAACCGATTATCGTCATTTTATTATTTCTGTTGACAATTTTAAAAATTTTTACCAAGATAAAAGCATTAAAAAATATTTAAGGTTTTTTAATAAAAATTATTTAAAATAGGTTGAAAGTTTGACGTTTGAAGTTTAAGGTTTAAAGTTTGAGGTTCAGACAACCTCGTATGTTTGCAGAACCTGACAGCGTTTGAAGTTAAAATTTTAATGTTTAGAGTAGAGACGCACTGCCGTGCGTCTTTGCGTGAAATAGAAAAAAATAATTACCTGATTATCAATTAAATACAAAAAAGGATGAAACAAATAAAAATTTTATGGGTTGATGATGAGATAGAGCTTTTAAAACCTCATATACTGTTTTTAAAAAGCAAAAACTATTTAGTTGAAACTGTGAATAATGGTAATGATGCTATTGAATCTGTTAAAAAACAAAATTTCGACATCATTCTTCTTGATGAAAATATGCCAGGGTTAAGTGGTTTAGAAACATTAAATGAAATAAAAAATCTAAACCCGGCACTACCTGTTGTAATGATTACAAAAAATGAGGAAGAATACATTATGGATGAGGCGATTGGTGCAAAAATTTCCGATTATTTAATAAAACCTGTCAACCCGAAACAAATACTTCTTTCTATTAAAAAAAATATTGACCGGCAAAGATTAATCACTCAGAAAGCCACTTCTGAATATCAGTCTGAATTTCAGAATATTAGTGTAAAAATAAATGATTCTTTTTCTTATAAAGATTGGATTGAAGTATATAAAAAATTAGTTTACTGGGAGTTAGAGCTTGAGAAGAATGAAGATAACGCTATGGAAGAAATTCTGAAATTACAAAAATCAGAAGCAAATAAAGAATTTTCAAAATTCATTAAAAAAAATTACCTTTCGTGGTTATCTCCTCAAAATGAAGAAAAACCTTTGTTATCCCCTAACATTTTTAAACAAAAAATAATTCCGCTACTTGATAAAAATGAGCAAGTTGTTGTAATTGTTATAGACAATTTTAGATATGACCAATGGAAATATATACAGCCTGAAATTAGTAAATATTTTAACATTTATGAAGAAGAAATTTCTTTTAGCATTTTGCCTACGGTAACACAATATTCAAGAAACGCAATGTTTGCAGGCTTAATGCCTTCTGAAATTGAAAAATTATATCCGGAATTTTGGCTAAATGATGAAGACGAAGGAGGCAAAAATTTATATGAAGAAGAGCTGCTTAAAAAACAGCTGTCACGCTTAGGAAGAAAAGAAAATTTCTATTTCGATAAAATTACAAACATTAGAGGAGGAAAAAAATTAATAGACAATGCTGCTACTCTCTCTAATTACAAACTATCTGTAATTATTATTAATTTTATTGATATGCTTTCGCATGCAAAAACCGACATGGAAATGATTAAGGAACTTGCCGGTAATGATGCGGCTTATCGTTCGGTTACTCTGTCTTGGTTTGTACATTCAACTCTATTCGAATTATTAAAAATTTTATCACAAAAAAAAGTTAAAATTGTTATCACTACCGACCATGGAACAATAAAAGTTAATAAACCCACCAAAATTATTGGTGATAAAAACACAAACACAAACCTGAGGTATAAACAAGGTAAAAACTTAAACTACAATCGAAAAGAAGTCTTTGAGATATTAAACCCTGCTCAGGCATATTTGCCAAGCACACATATCAGCTCTTCTTATGTTTTTGCTTTAAACGATAATTTTTTTGCATACCCTAACAATTTCAACTATTATGCAAATTATTACAGAGACACATTTCAACACGGAGGTGTTTCGCTCGAAGAAATGTTGCTTCCGTTTGTTATTTTAAGTAATAAATAATTGTTTGTTTTTTTAATTTAATAAAAATCCGGTTTTAAAATTTAAAAATTAGTTATACATATTACATCAATAGAAACTGATTTGGACAATTATATAATTGCTACAAAAAACAATAAATAACTATTTAGATTTTATAATATCAAAACCTATAAAATGAAAAAAATAATCTTTTTAATTCTGTTAATAATAGCTTTTTGCCACCGCTACCGAACGATTTCATCGTGTGGTTTGAAAACTTTACATTTGTAGTTGTTTGGAATATAGCGTTTTAAATATCGCATTTTTCAAACACACAACACAAACAACAAACCTTAATTAGTCGTAGTCACTGTCTACGACTTTTTTCTCACAAAAAAATTTAAAATAGCAATCTTATAAACAAATAAAAACATTTCGACAATTTATCAACCCTCTGTAAGTCTTATACAATAAGAGTTTTAAAAGAAAACTTAACTAATTTATGACTTGATGTTAATAAAAAAATGTGTTAAAAAACATAAAATAGTATTATTTTTGTAAAATAAAAAACCCTGACCAATAAAGACGGCAGGTCTGGATTTGTTAGAAAGTGATTTTCTAAATTTGACACTTTAAAAATATTACTTCTCTATCAATAATCCAAAAAAAAGTTGCGTCTGCTAAAAGTAAGCTACTTCAATTAGCTAATTTAAAACATATTTAAATGGCAAAAAAAGTTACAAGTAAAAAGGCTGCTTCAGCCGCATCTAAAGTTTTAAGAGATAAAAGAACCGGCAAAGCTAGTAAAACAGCAGCTGGCAGTGCATTATCTCAAAGGGAAAAGAAGCGAAAATAATTTTTTGGGAGTGTAATACACTCCCAAGTTTATCAATTTAAAAGAGAGGAATTAAAAATGGAGAAGTATTATGTAAACACAAACGCACAACAAAATGGTGACCATGAAGTGCATAAAGAAGGTTGTAAATTTTTACCTGAATTTTCAAATAGAATCGATTTAGGTTATCATCCAAATTGTCAAAGTGCGGTTCAAAAAGCAAAAGTATCTTATAGTAGGTCGAATGGTTGCTACTATTGTTGTAATGCATGTCATACAAGTTAAGTATGTAATAAATTTTAAGATGGGGAACTTATTAAATAAATATGAACCCCATCTTAAATGAGTTCTCCCGCTACCGCACGATTTCATCGTGTGGTTTAAAACCATTAATTTATAGTTTGAAAAATTATATTTTAGCCTTAACATTTTTCAAAAAAAACCTCAACACACAAGCTGAAAAAATTATTCTTAGTTTTTATTAAACATTGTTTTAACTTTACACGCTTTTTAACATTACAAACTTTTTACCAAATAAGCGTGATTACATTAAAAATAAATAACCTATCAGAAATAAATAAGATTGCAAAAGTGTTTCTAACTAAAACAAAAGAACATAAAAAATTTGCATTCTTTGGTGATTTGGGAATTGGTAAAACAACTTTTATTAAAGCGTTGTGTAAACAATTAGGAGTAATTGATATTGTGAATAGTCCAAGTTTTGCTATTGTAAACGAATATCAATCAAAAAATGATGAAATAATTTATCATTTCGATTTTTATAGAATTAAAAATATTAACGAAATTTTTGATTTTGGCTACGAAGAATATTTTTATAGCAATAATTATTGTTTTGTTGAATGGCCTGAAAAAATTGAACACCTTCTACCCGAAGATTTTATAAACGTTTATATTACAGAAGAAGCAAACCATAAGAGAATAATAAATGTTCATATATAGCATCTGCATAAAAAACTATACTTAAAATAGATAAAAACTTATTATTTAAATTATACAAATTGTTAAATTGTTAGATGGTTAAATTGTTACAATAATTTCCTTTATATTGGAACTTAAATAAAAATTTAACTGCAAACCGATTATCTAATATAATATTTTTACTTATTGTAATAACTACACTAAAAAATAGCTTCCTAATAGTAAGCTATTTAATAATTTCAAAAATATACTTTCGAATTATAACATAAATATCACATTTTGTATGTTTGTAATACGCTTACCTACAATCAATTAATACAAACGTGGCAACTAATTGCTAAAAAAAATGAGTGAACCTTCTAATAATCATTGTAATTCCCATTTAAAATCCATTATATCTTAACAATAACAATCCACCGGCAGTCGGACAAGTTTTAACAATTTAACCATTTAACAATATATTCAAGCCATAAAATAAGCTGTATTGCAATAATCCCAAATGTTCGGGATTTTAAAATTTTTTACAACAACAAAAAATTATTTCTTCTTTATTTTTGCCCATGAATCGCGCAAAGCAACAGTCCTGTTAATCAATAAATTATCAGGCGATGAATCAATATCAATACAAAAATAGCCCAATCTCTCAAATTGAAAAGAAGTGCCATTCTTTGCATTTTTTAAACTTGGCTCTACTTTGCAATTATTTAATTTTGTTAACGAATCTTTATTTAAAAAATCTTTAAAATTAGCATCTTTTCTGCCTGCAGGGTCTTCGTCGAAAAATAATCTGTCATATAACCTTACCTCTGCATTTAAAGCATGTTTTGCAGATACCCAATGCAAAGTACTTTTAACTTTACGACCATCAGGTGATGAGCCTCCTTTTGTTTGCGGGTCATAGGTGCAATGTAATTCAATAATCTCACCTGTTTTCTTATCTTTCACAACATCAACGCAAGTTATATAATATGCATATCGCAAACGTATTTCTCTACCCTGTGTTAGACGAAAAAATTTCTTTGGAGGTTCTTCCATAAAATCATCCCGTTCAATATAAAACTCTTTTGAAAACGGAACTTTTCTGCTACCTTTACTTGCATCTTCGGGATTGTTTATTGCATCAATTTCTTCGACCAAATCATCAGGATAATTATCAATAATAACCTTTAAAGGATTTAAAACACACATTACACGATTGGCAACTTTGTTTAAGTCTTCACGAACACTATGTTCGAGCAAAGCAACATCAATAACATTATTTCGCTTAGCAACACCAATGGTATTTGCAAAACTTCTAATAGATGCAGCAGTATAGCCGCGTCGTCTTAAACCTGATACAGTCGGCATTCGCGGGTCGTTCCAACCGTCAACGTAATTACCTTCGACCAATTCCATAAGTTTTCGTTTGCTCATTATTGTATAACTTAAGTTAAGTCGGGCAAATTCAATTTGCTGTGGACGAGGACTAATATCTAATGCCTTTAGAAACCAATCATATAATGGACGGTGAACTTCAAATTCGAGAGTACAAACTGAATGTGTTATGCCTTCAATAGCATCTGACAAACCATGAGCAAAATCATACATGGGGTAAATGCACCATTTGTCGCCTGTGCGATGATGGTTTTGTTTTTTCATTCGATAAACAGCAGGATCTCGCATGTGCATATTTGGTGACGACATATCAATTTTGGCTCTAAGTAAATGAGTGCCTTCATCAAATTTGCCGGCACGCATTTGTTCAAACAATAAAAGATTCTCATCAATAGAACGATTACGATAAGGACTTTCTTTGCCCTGTCGAGTTGGAGTTCCTTTATATTCTTTTATCTCTTCGGCACTTAATTCACAAACATAGGCTTTCCCTGCTTTTATTAACTGTACGGCATATTGGTATAATTTCTCAAAATAATCTGAAGCATAATACATCCTGTCGTCCCAGTCAAAACCTAACCAATGAACATCTTCTTTAATTGATTCAACATATTCAACATCTTCTTTAGTAGGATTTGTATCATCAAAACGCAAATTACACAAACCATTATATTGCTTGGCTAAGCCAAAATTTAAACATATTGATTTTGCATGACCTATATGAAGATACCCATTTGGTTCCGGAGGAAAACGAGTATGAACATTTGTTCTTTTACCTGTCTTTAGATCTTCCTCAATAATATTTTGAATAAAATTTAATGAGTTTCTAGCATCAATTGCTTTGTTTTCGTTATTATTCTTCATTTTAAGATAATAATTTTTAAATTACAAAAAGAGTCCAAAGTTAAATAAAATAATTTGAAAGCAAATATAAATTATAGTGATTGCAAAAAAGGGGATTATAAAAAATTATTTTAATTTTGCACAAACAATAAAATTTACAAAATGGGATTAATTCAAATTGAAGGCATGGAATTTTATGCTTATCACGGTTGTTTTAAAGAAGAACAAATAGTGGGCAATAAATTTTTAATAGATTTGTCAATAGAGGCAGACTGCGATAAAGCTTCAAAAACCGATGACTTAAACAATGCTGTGAATTATCAAACAGCCTACACAATAGTAAAAAAAGAAATGGAGAAAAAATCTTACCTATTAGAAAATATTGCCAATCGAATACTTGAAAGCCTTTATAAAAATTTACCAAACATAAAAAAAGCAAGGGTAAAAGTATCGAAAATCAATCCCCCTATGGGAGGTAAAATTGAAAAAGTAAGCTTAACTCTCTGTAAATAAAGCAAATTAACGCTGTTTTTTATAAAAAATGAAAAAAAATTGTATAAATAATATAGATTTTTATAACTTTGCAGGTTTTAAACCTAAAAAAGGTCTCGTGGCCGAGTGGCTAGGCGGTGGTCTGCAAAACCATATACAGCGGTTCGAATCCGCTCGAGACCTCACTATTAAATATAAAAAAAATTCGCCGGCAAATAAATTTTAAATATTTCTTTTTGATTTTATTTAAAATTCATTTTCTTTGCAAAGAAATTTTATTAATTTTTTTATTTATAAACTAAAAACTTAACATTATGTCAGACATTTCATCAAGAGTAAAAGCAATTATCGTTGACAAATTAGGAGTTGATGAAAACGAAGTAGTTAATGAAGCTAGTTTCACTAACGATTTAGGAGCAGATTCATTAGATACTGTTGAATTAATTATGGAATTTGAAAAAGAATTTAACATTGCAATACCTGACGACCATGCTGAAAAAATTGGTACAGTAGGCGATGCAGTATCTTACATTGAAAGCAACGCAAAATAATTTTAAAAACCGTTTTAAATAATTAAAAAATGGAAGTTAAAAGAGTAGTAGTAACAGGACTTGGTTCAATTAATCCTTTAGGAAAAAATGTCCCTGAGACATGGCAAAACCTTCTCAACGGAGTAAGCGGAGCTGATAACATTACTCGTTTTGATGCTTCTAAATTTAAAACAAAATTTGCCTGCGAAGTAAAAAATTATGATTATAAAGAATATTTTGATCGTAAAGAAGCAAGGAAATATGATTTATACGCACAATTCGCATTAATTGCTGCTGATGAAGCAGTGAAAGATGCGAATTTTAATTTTGAATCACTTAATCTTGACAGAGCAGGCGTAATATGGGGAGCAGGAATAGGTGGTCTTAACACTTTTGTAAGCGAAATAAGTGATTTTGCCAGAGGTGACGGGACTCCTCGCTTTAGCCCGTTTTTTATTCCTAAAATGATTGCTAATATTGCTTCGGGACATATTTCAATAAAATATGGATTTAAAGGACCTAATTTCACAACTGTATCTGCATGTGCCTCATCTGCCAGTGCAATATGTGATGCCTTTAATTATATTCGTTTTGGTAAAGCCGATGTTTTTATCACCGGCGGTTCAGAAGCTGCAATTGATGAAGCCGGAATTGGCGGTTTTAATTCAATGAAAGCTATCTCTACCAGAAATGATGACCCAAAAACAGCTTCACGTCCTTTTGACGTTGACCGCGATGGATTTATTCTCGGCGAAGGTGGGGCTGCAATAATTCTTGAAGAATATGAACACGCAATTAAAAGAGGAGCTCATATTTACGCAGAATTTGTTGGAACAGGTTTAAATGCAGATGCATATCACATGACAGCACCTGACCCTACGGGTACCGGTGCAAGTAACGTAATGAAACTTGCAATAGATGATGCGGGTATTAAACCTGATGACATCGACTATATTAATGTTCATGGTACATCAACAGGTCTTGGAGATATTGCAGAGCCAAAAGCAATAATAAAAACATTTAAAGATCATGCTTATAAATTAAGCATAAGCTCTACTAAATCAATGACCGGACATCTTCTTGGTGCTGCCGGCGCTATTGAAGCAATTGCATCAATACTTGCAGTAAAAAATAATATTATACCTCCTACTATTAATCAATTTAATCTGGATCCTGAAATTGACAGTAATTTAGATTTTACTTTTCATAAGGCTAAAGAAAGAATTGTTAACTATGCCATGAGTAATACTTTTGGCTTTGGAGGACATAATGCAACATTATTATTCAAAAAATTTAATAAATAGTTAGTGCATTTAGAACTAATTTTTCCTTTCAAAAAAATTTTTCTTTCATCCAATAAATTTTATAATTCGATAAAAAAAATTGTTGGGTTCAACCCTTCTAACCTCGAATTTTATCGAATTGCGCTTATTCATAAATCAGCGTCGCTAATTACTAACGATGGCTCTTTCATTAATAATGAGCGACTTGAATATCTTGGCGATGCTATTCTTGATGCAATTATTGCAGAATATCTTTTTAAAAAATTTCCAAATGAAAATGAGGGATTTCTAACAAAATCAAGATCAAAAATCGTTAATGGCGAACATCTCTCTCATCTAACTGAAAAAACTAATATTAACAAACTAATAATTTCAAACATAAAGGTAAAAAATTCTAATTACACAAGAAATCTATACGAAGACGTTTTTGAAGCTTTTATTGGTGCAGTTTTTTTAGATAAGGGATATGAAAAAACCAAAAAATTTATTATTAAAAAAATAATACAAAAACATATTGACATAAACCAACTTGCTGCAACTGACACAAATTATAAAAGCCAACTTATTGAATGGGCACAAAGAGATAAAAAAGCAATTAATTTTGATACAAATAAAGACGAAACGAAAATTAAAGCATACAAAACAGTATTTGTTTCCCATATTATGATTGAAGATAAAATATTCGGCGAAGGTTTTGGTTCATCTAAAAAGGAAGCGGAACAAAATGCAGCTAAGGTAACTTTACAAAATATTAGCGTCTGAAATTAATATTGCAAACTCATCAAAAACGTCATTTTTATTAAAATCAAACGCAAATAATTATTTAATCCCGAACCATAGGGATAAAATTGTTATATTGTTTAATTGCTACATTGTTGCAAAACAACCCCGATATGCTCATATTTCGTTACGGGGCAGGCAATTTAACAATTGCTGTTAGTTAATTAAAAATTAACCTACGATTAAAATTTAATATTTTGCTGTTTTTAGTGAGTTCAAATATTATTATCACTTATTACTTTTATTTTGAAAAAAATTAAACTAACATATAATCCTGATTACAAATTTGTTTTGATTGGCATATCCTCTCATGAAAACGATTATAAACTGGCGTGGTCAATAAATAACGACCTTAATCTAAATCTTTCTAAAAAGGAAGATATAAGTATTTTTAATAAAAAATATTCGGAAACACAAAACTTCTCGGTTTTTTCACATGATGATGAAACAAATTTAACTTTATACAATTTAATTTCAAACCGTTGTGAAAACGGATTTTTAATACAAGAGTATAATAAATTCGATTATTTTCTTCAAATCTATGGAGAACTTACAGACTTTGATATTAAAGAGCTCTTGAATAAATTAAAACTTAACAACAATATAATAATTGCCGGGAAATTAGATTTAAGTAAAATAAAATCAATCGGGAAATTAATTTTTTGATTATCAGTTAAAATGCTGCTAATAATAAATCAATATCACGAGAAGGCAGATTAAGTTTATTGCCCATTTCTTGTTTCGTTAATATCCCATTATAAAGATAAACACCACTACGTAAACCAAGATTATTTTTAATAACTTGTTTAATACCTCCCGATTCGCCAATATCTAATAATATTTGACCAAAAATGTTACTGAGAGCATACGAGGCTGTACGTGCCACTCTTGAAGGAATATTCGGCACACAATAATGAACAACTCCATATTTGTTAAATACAGAATTTTTATGATTAGTAACTTTAGATGTTTCAAAGCAACCTCCATGATCAATGCTAATATCAACTATTACAGAGCCTCGTTTCATTTCTTTAACAATATCCTCTGTTACAAGAAAACGTTTTGTTTTCCCAATAGAATATAAAGCACCAATGGCGACATCAGCGGTTTTCATGGCTTTTAACAAAACTTTTGGTTGTAATATTGATGTAAAAACTCTTGTGCCTATATTATTTTGCAGCTTCCTTAATGAGCTAATTGAAGTATCAAAAATTTTTACCGTTGCTCCTAATGCTAATGCTGTTTTTGCGGCAAATTCCCCGGCAGTACCGGCACCAATAATAACAACATCGCTGGGACTAACACCGGAAATGCCACCCAACATCTCCCCTTTTCCATTATTAACATTACTTAAATATTCGGCAGCTATTAAAATAGACGTAGTGCCGGATATCTCACTCATTGAACTTACAACAGGATATGAGTTATCTTCTGCATCTTTAATATATTCAAATGCAAAAGCTGTAACTTTTTTCCTAATTAATTTTGTAAAATAACCTTTATTATTATTCGCTGCATTTAATGACGAAATAATAATTTGATTAATATGCATAAGCTCAATCTCGTCATTAGTAAAAGGAGCAACTTTTATAACAACATCTGACCTGAAAATTTCTGCATTACTATCAACAATTATACCTCCGGCTTCACTATAAGTAACATCGTCAAAATGAGCACCTGCACCGGTTTTTGTCTCTATTATAATCTTATGTCCATTATTCACTAACAGTTCAACCGCATGAGGTGCTAATGCAACTCTGTTTTCATAAAGAGTTGTATCTTTTGGTACTCCAATTGTTAATTGTTTTCTTTTCTTACCTACTTCAAGTTTTTCTTCTTGTGGCAAAAATTTGCCTTTACCAAGAGAAAATTGAGGCATCGATTTTCCATGATTTCCCATTTGTCATAAATTTTAAATTCCTCTTTTTCTATTTTGTAACTAAATTACCTATTTATATCAAAGAATCAAAATATTTATTTATCTGAAATTATAATACCCTCATCTCAGAAAAATATTTTAACAAAAAGAAAGAAAAATGTATTTTCTTATTAATTTTGTGGAAATTGTCCGATGGTGTAATTGGCAACACAACTGATTCTGGTTCAGTAGAGTCCAGGTTCGAGCCCTGGTCGGACAGCAATAATTCACAACTATAATAAACTCTTTATTGTAAAATCAAAACCGATAAGCTTGAAGCTGCTCCGAAAAGTCTAAAAAAACTCAAAAACAAGGATTTTAGTGTCGGCGTGAATTTGTTAATTTGCTGATTATAAGACAATAAACTTGCAGCTTTTTTGTGAAAATATTCACACCGACACTTTTCGGAGCGGACTCAAGCTTAATTTCATTAAACATAGATTTTCACGGTAATTTATGATACGTAGTTTTAGAATAAATGCAGGGCGAACGCATGAAATAAATATAATTTTACAGGTCGCACCTACGGTGCTTATTCTCAATGAAATACTTAACTGTCTATAAACAGGTCATTCCTACGAAATTTTTAAATAAAATTTATCAAAGATAATATTTTATAATATTTTTCTTTTTTGCAAACATACGAGGTTTTTTATTATTCAGATTATCAGCAATTTAGACATGCTGTTTTTTATTGAAACAAACCTGTCAGGTGTTTTTGGATTAGTCTCAAAATTCTAAAATCAAGTCTCGTTAGAGACGACCTGTTTATAGAAAACATTGATATACAAACTACTAAGTTCCGTAGGAACGACCTGTATTTATATTATCAATAATTTCATGCGTTTACCCTGAGAATAAATGTTGTTGATTTGCAAGTTTGAAAAAATTTAAAATGTTTTCAAAAATACATATCATTTTTGCCGTGATAAGTATTCTTTAAATATTATTAAACTCAACAATATTTTTAATGAATTTTTTTTTGTCTGTTTTAAAGGCATTTAAGTGTCTACAATTTTTTATTATTACATTTTAGCATATTAAATATTTTAAAAAATGCAATTAATTATACGTAATTTAATAAGTAATGTTTTATAACTTTAAAAACGTGTAATTCGCTGATTGCCTGATTGTTACACAAATACCAATTCTGTTTATTTTTTAATATTTTACGTGTTTTTATTTCCGTGAAAATCTATGTTAAACTTATTAGTTTTATGATTTATTTTAAAACTTTTATCAATTAATATTCTCAATTCCTTGTTCTATTCTTTTTAAAGTTTCTTCCTTCCCAATCAATTCAATAATATCAAAAACTCCGGGTCCTTTAGGTGCACCTACAATAGTTAATCTAAATGCATTCATAACCTGTCCCATACCGAGATTATTTTTTTCAATATAATTTTTTACTGCGGTTTCTGTTTCTTCTGAATTAAACGTTTCAACCGATAAAAGAATATTTTTTACCTCTTGCATAATAGTCGGCGAGTTTTCTTTCCATTTCTTTTTGACTGTTTTTTTATCATATTCAACAGGAGCTTGGAAGAAAAAATATGCTTGTTCCCATAATTCAGAAATAAAATTAGCTCTTTCTTTAACTAAGCCACATACTTTTACAACATATTCGTCACTTTTATTAATTCCTTTCTGAATTAAAATCGGTTTAAATAAAGTGGCAATTTCTTCATTTGATTTCTCAACTAAATAATGGTGATTGTACCATTTTGCTTTATCGGGATCAAATCGAGAACCCGACTTGCCAACTCTTTCTAAAGAAAACGAATCGGCTAATTCTTTTAATGAAAAAATTTCTTGTTCGGTTCCGGGGTTCCAGCCTAATAATGCAAGCATATTAATAAACGCTTCTTGAAAATAACCGGATTCGCGATAACCGGTTGCAACATCACCATTTGGAGACTTCCATTCTATCGGGAAAACAGGAAATCCTAATTTATCACCATCACGCTTGCTGAGTTTACCTTTACCAACAGGTTTTAAAATTAACGGTAGGTGTGCAAATTTCGGCATCTCGTGTTCCCAACCAAAGGCACGATATAATAACACATGTAAAGGAAGTGACGGCAACCATTCTTCTCCTCTAATTACATGAGTAATTTTCATTAAATGGTCATCAACAATATTAGCAAGATGATAGGTTGGCATACCATCAGATTTAAACAAAATCTTGTCGTCTAATAATGATGAGTTCACAACAACATTGCCGCGTATAATATCATAAACAGAAATCTCTTCATTTTCCGGCATTTTAAAACGAACAACAAATTTTTCTCCATTCTCAATTTTCTTTTTTACCACTTCTTCGGGAAGAGTAAAGCTATTGTTCATTTTTCCGCGAGTTGAAGCATTGTAAATAAAGGTTTGTTTCTTTTCTTCAAATTCTTTTCTAAGTCTGTCAAGCTCTTCGGGTGTATCAAAAGCATAATATGCACGACTTTTTTCAATTAAAATTTTGGAATATTGTTGATATAACTCCCTACGTTCGGACTGTCGATAAGGTCCATACTTTCCACCAACAGTAGCACCTTCGTCAATATCAATATTACACCATTTAAGTGCCTCTTTAATATACTCTTCTGCTCCTTGCACATACCGTGTTTGGTCAGTATCTTCAATTCGTAAAATAAAATCACCATTGTTTTTTTTGGCAAATAAATAGTTAAACAAAGCTGTTCTAACACCACCAATATGTAAAGGACCTGTTGGACTTGGGGCAAAACGCACTCTTACTTTTTGTTCTGACATAATAATTAATTTTTTTGCAAATATAAATCTTCAAAAAATGATAAAAAACTTAATTGTATATAAAAAACTCGTTAAAATAGTACTTTTTTAGAAAATAAAACGTAATTCTAAGTATTAATTTGCTTACAATTGTAAATAAAAACAATTTAGCAATGGATAATAGATGCCATAAATACTTTTATTATAACAAATTTATTGATATAATTATTTGATGTTAATTTTAGTTTTTAGTGTGCTGGTAATATCATTAATGCTTCTTAATCAAATTATTTCCTGAAACAATCAAAAAAAAAAAAAAATTAAATAAATTTGCAACATAAATTTATACAAAAAAATACCAAAATTCAATCTATAAATTTAACAAAC
>JAUVJB010000179.1 GCA_030592465.1 Bacteroidota bacterium
CCGTTGCTCTACCAACTGAGCTATGGCACCCCATTACGGTTTGGCAACGCAAAAGTAAATAAAAAATTTATTTCTCAAAATAAATTTGAAAGAAAAAATAAAAAAAATACACTTTTTTCATTCTTAATGAGATATGGAATTGGTAGAGACAAGGCATTGTATTGACTCTACTATGATAAATGCCGAAAATTTAATAATTTTAACTTTACAAAAAAGCCACAGATTCACAGATTATATAAAACTGAAAATATTCCAAGAATTATTTTTCAAATTTATCCTAATATTTGATAATTATTATTCATTTAAAATCTGTGAATCTGCGGCAATTTTTAGTTTATATAACACTGATTAGTTACAATAATTTTAATTAATTATTAAAACATAAGTAATTAATAAAATTAAGATAGTAAATAAAATCTCGCTCCACCATTTTGACCTTATTGAAACAAAAAAGTTTGACAAAAGAAAAGATATTGGAATTGCTACAATTATTATAATCTCAACTGAAATAGAATGAACAAATATCAATAACAAAGAGGATAATAAAAACAGCCAAAAGAAAATTGTGAAATATTTGCTAGTAATTATTTTTTTAGTGTTAATTGTTGATAATAAGTAAAAGAAAGAGATTAGTATCAAAAACCCAAAATATGAAAATAATATTAAATAAAAAAGATTGAATGTGGGGATGCTATTTTTAATGATTAAATTTTGAGATAATATTTGAATAAAGATATCAATCTTATCAAAATAGAAGTAATAAAATAATGAGAAAAAATATGGAGTTGCAAAACCCACAATTGATATAAACCATTCTCTAAAATTAAATTCACGTAAAATTATTTCACAAATCCATATAACAGGGATAAGAAAAATAAGATTAAAATAAAACAAACTGCCAATAGACAATAAAAATCCTGAGATAAAGTAAGTTGAAAGAAGATTTTGTTTTTTGTTGCTTGTTAATGCTTTGTCAAAGGCTAATAAAAAGAATAAATTGCCAAATAAAACAGGATGTAATGTTTGAAGAGGCAGGTAGCTGCTGCAAATAATAACAAAAAACACAGCAGGTAAATATGTTCTGACATTTAAAAAGATATACTCAAAATTTAATCTGATAATAATATATGCTTCAATAATAATTAATATAATAGCTATTATTAACGATAATGATGAATTTTTTGGAATAATATTAATTATCAAATCGTAAAGAGGCATTGTTTTATCAAAGATAATGCTTGAATGATTATTAAATAATAATGTTTTTGACCAAGCAAGTAATGTGATTAATGGTATAACAAAAATCATATATGGATGTTGTTTTTTTAATACACTAAGTATCATTTCTGCTAATTTTAAATTTATAAATCAAAACCAATATCTTTTCTATAATATTTACCTTCAAACTGTATTTTTTCAGAGTTCTTATACGATTTAGATAAAGCATCATTTATGTTTTTACCATACGAACTTATGGCTAATACTCTGCCTCCGTTTGTAATAATTTTATTGTTGTGAATTTTTGTTCCTGCATGAAAAACAATACTGTCTTTAACAGAATCAATATTTTTTATTTCTTTTCCTTTTTCGTATGATTGAGGATACCCACCGGATACTAACATAACCGTGCTAACCGTATCGTTCGAGATTTGTAATGTTTTGGTATTCAGATTATTGTTTGCAAGGCCTTGGAAAAGATCGAGTATATCAGATTTAATGCGAGGAAGAATTACTTCTGATTCAGGATCTCCCAACCTTACATTGTATTCAATGACAAAAGGATTTCCTTTAACATTCATCAAACCAAAGAAGAGGAATCCTTTGTAAGAAATGTTATCTTTTTTTAATCCGTTTATTGTAGGTATAATAATTTGGGTTTCAACTTTTTGTTTAAATTCACTGTTGGCAAAAAGTACCGGAGATATTGCTCCCATGCCTCCTGTATTAAGACCTGTATCATTCTCGCCAATTTTTTTATAATCCTTTGCTTCCGGTAACATTTTGTATGAGTTGCCATCAGTAATCACAAAAAAGGATACTTCAATTCCTTTTAAAAATTCTTCAATAACAACTCGTTTGCCGGCTTCCCCAAACTTACCGTTTAGCATTTCGGTTAAAGATTGAGTTGCCTCTGATAAAGTGTTTAAGATTAATACGCCTTTGCCGGCTGCTAATCCATCGGCTTTTAAAACATAAGGAGAAGAAAGTTGTTCTAAAAAGTTTATTCCTGCATCTATTGTCTCCAATGAGACACTTAAATATTTTGCTGTTGGAATATTATGTCGCAACATAAATTTTTTAGCAAATTCTTTACTTCCCTCAAGTTGTGCACCAATTTTACTTGGCCCGATTATCGGGATATTTTTTAAATCAGTATCATTTATAAAAAAATCTTGAATACCGTTTACTAAAAGATTTTCCGGACCTACAACAACAAGATTGATATTTTTTTCAATTACTGTTTGTTTAATAGAAGAAAAATTGTTTAAATCAATATTAATATTTTCCCCAATAGTTGAAGTGCCGGCATTTCCCGGAGCAATAAAAAGGTTTTTTAATTTATCACTCTGTGAAATTTTCCAGGCAAGTGCGTGCTCTCTACCTCCTGAGCCTAATAATAATACGTTCATTTATAGTAGCTTAAATATTTTTTTGTGTAAAAAATGTTTATATAATTTTTAATTTTTGTAAGCGTTCATACATTGCTTTAAATTATTATACTAAAAATTGTTAAATTTATATAACTTATCTTAAACTGTAAACGGTTGCTAATTTTTAATATAATACTTTTATCTGTGAATTAAAGAATTTGGGCATTTTTCATAAAGCTAAAAAAAGTAGTTGACACTTTTTTTGTTTTTAAAAAAAATCTTATTTTAATTCTTTAACCTTAGTAGAAAATAAATTCACCACCGTTAAAACCTTATTGCCTTATTTTCAACTTCTTAATAAGGTAATAAGGTTAAAAATAAAATTAATATTATTTGCTACTAAGGTTTAAAATAAAAAAAATGACAACGGATAAATGAAAAATGCCGGAATTTGTCTTTTTTTTATTTATTGAGTAGAGTATTCAGCAAATAACATTTTAAAATCATTTTCAAGATCAGCGTTTAGTTTATCTTGTTTATATAATCGAGAAAGACGCACTAATTCTTGCATGATTGACATGTTTTTTCTTGTTTCATAATCAATTGAAGACTTATATTTTTTAGATAAAGATAAATAGTATCTTAAGTTGTCTTGCGTTATTTCTGATAAGCGTTTCGCAATATTATTTGCTTTTTCATATTGTCCTGCTTTATAATAACTTTCAACAATAAGAATATTAAAATAGTCAAAAGGGACTAATTTGTCGGGCATTAATAGCATACATCTGTCTAAAACAGCAACAGCAGAATCTTTTTTACCTTCTATGAGAAGTGCATTTGCTAAACGAGCAAAATTGCTTTTAAAGTTCATTGTCATTCTTAAAATATTCTTGTTAAGATAAACCGTAGAGTCGTTTATTCCGCCAAATTTGAATTTATTCATCATGTTATTATACATAATATCGGTTGCAACTCTGCCGGTTTGTCCATCTTTATTAACCGTTTTAATTGGGACTAATCTGTATGCTAATCCCTCTAATTGAAAATAATTTCCGAGTTCTAAATAATTGTCAGAGCCAACAGTAATAGCAAAATAAATTGGACGATTCCAGTTGTTGTTTGCCAAAAGATCAAGAACCATCAAACTGTTTTTTAAAACATAATCTTTTTTTATGTCCCATTTAATTGAGTGAACAATCTTGTCTGCATTTTTTGGATTTACAGTTCCGTTAGAAATAACTTTTACAGAATCGACCGGTATGCTGAATTTTTTAGAAGGCAAATAATCTAAGTCCTGTGCTTGTGGTATTTTTGTTTTAGGATTATCATCAGCAACAAAATTTATAGCATCTTTTAAATCAATATATTTATTAATTCTTTCAATAACATAAACAATATCACGTGTTCCTTGAACATACTTGTCGTATGTAAGAGAGAAAGGAACAGCATCAGAATCATAAGCCTTACGTTTCATCTGGTCAATATACCAATCTGTTTGTAAAAGACTTAAGTTAACAACTCTTACATCAGTTCTAATTCCTTCAACTTCCTGAGCATACCATAATGGGAATGTGTCGTTATCCCCATTTGTAAATATAATTGCATTTTTAGCACACGAATTCAAATAATTGAATGCAAAGTCGCGGGCAGTATAACGATTAGACCTGTCGTGGTCGTCCCAATTTTCATGAGCCATAATGCCGGGCACAAAACCTAAGCATAAAACAGTTGTTAATATTGCACTTAGTTTTGACGGTATTTTTTTACTTAAATAATTATGAATCCCCAAAACACCAAGACCAATCCAAATTGCAAAGGCATAGAACGAGCCGGAATAAGCATAATCACGTTCACGTGGTTGGGATGGAGATTGATTTAGATAAATTACAATTGCTATACCTGTGAAAAAGAAAAGTAAAAAAACAACCCAGAAATTTTTGCCATCTTTTTTATATTGAAAAATTAATCCAATTAAGCCTAACAACAAAGGAAGTAAATAGTATTTATTGTTTGCTTTATTGTTTGTCATGCTTTGGGGCAGATTTTCTTGTGGACATAATCTTGCATTGTCAATAAAGTTAATGCCGCTTATCCAATTCCCTTTAAGTATTTCTCCATGTCCTTGTATATCATTTTGGCGACCGGCAAAATTCCACATAAAATATCTAAAATACATATATCCTATTTGATATTTGAAAAAGAATTTTAGATTTTCACCAAAACTAGGTTTGTAAATGGTTTGTCGTTCACCTTGTCGGTTTGTAATTTTTATAGGTGTGCCTTTTATGTTTGCCCATTCTTCATAAGCATTAAAATGTTCCGGCTTTTGTGAGCTGTACATGCGGGGAAAAATTGTAGTAAATCGTTTGTCGTAATTATATGTTGAACCAACTTTTGACAAAACATATTTATTGTCTTTTTTTATGTAAGTTGTTTTATCAAAAGATGGATTCTCATTATCTACTGGTGAATTATAATACTGTCCTGTAATTAACGGACGGTCACCATATTGCTCACGATTAATATATGACAATAAAGAAAATACATTTTCCGGATTATTTTCATCCATAGGTAGATCTGCTGCTGAACGAATAACTAACATTACAAACGATGAATACCCGATTAAAATTACAGCAAAAGCAACAATAATTGTATTAAAAATAACTTTTTTATGTTTATATGTATAATATAACCCCCAAATAATTAAGCCAAGCAATAATATTATATAAAAAATAACACCCGAATTATAAGGCAATCCAAAACCATTAACAAACAATAGCTCAAAATAAGAAGCAAATTTTACTGTTCCTGGTATTATTCCATAAATAATAACACCAAGAATTAATATAGCAATAATTGCTGTTTTTATTAACCCCGGTTTTGTAATTTTATATTTTTTGAAATAGTAAATAAATACTATTGCAGGAATTGTTAATAAGTTAAGAAGATGTACACCAATTGACAATCCCATCAGGTATGCAATTAAAATAATCCAGCGATTAGCATGTTTCTCATCAGCAACATTTTCCCATTTTAAAATAGCCCAGAAAACAAGTGCTGTAAATAACGATGATGATGCATAAACTTCACCTTCAACAGCAGAAAACCAGAAAGAATCAGAAAAAGTGTAAGCCAAAGCTCCAACTACTCCGCTACCTAAAATGGCAATTATATTTCCTGTAGTTATTTCATTGTTTTTTACAATTATTTTTTTTGCAAGATGGGTTATTGTCCAAAACAAAAATAAAATAGTAAATGCACTTGCCAAAGCAGACATTGAATTTATCATTTTTGCAACATGTGCAGTATCGCTTGCAAAGAGAGAGAAAAAGCGAGCTACTATCATAAAGAAAGGTGCTCCGGGAGGATGCCCCACCTCTAATTTGAATGATGTTGCAATAAACTCACCACAATCCCAGAAACTTGTTGTTGGTTCAATTGTGCTTAAATAAACAAAAGCTGCAATTAAAAATACTCCCCAGCCAATAATGTTGTTATAAAAATTGTATTTTTTCATCAGTTTAAATTTTGTAAAAGGCTTATAATAAGCGAATTAATATTTGACGGTTTTGTCTTATGAACCTATACCAATAAATTCATTTTAGTTTCAACAGTAAAATTTTTAGCGAATATATAATAAAATATTGGTATAAATTATTTTAACAATAAAATTTTTATTAAATTTGCACGCTCAAACAGTTATTATTGTCCGATGGTGTAACTGGCAACACGTATGTTTTTGGTACATAAGAGTCCAGGTTCGAGCCCTGGTCGGACA
>JAUVJB010000187.1 GCA_030592465.1 Bacteroidota bacterium
ATATAAAACTGAAAATATCCTAAGAATTATTTTTCAAATCTATCCTAATATTTGATAATTATTATCCATTTAAAATCTGTGAATCTGTGGCAATTATTAGTTTATATAACACTGATTAGTTACAATTGATAAATTGCGAATAAATTTTGAAAATCATTTTAATTATTTATATTTTTTAATTTCACCACTTTTAATCTTTCTTAAATATAGATTTAGGTCTTTTTTTACTTCGGGTAATAAAATAATTAAACCTAATATATTAGGGAAAGCCATGCATAGAATCATCATATCGGAAAAATCCATAACCGAGCTTAAACTTGATGATGCACCAATAACAATAAATGAAAGGAATAATAGTCGATAAGCAGTATCGGTAATTTTTCTGTTTCCAAATTTTTTCTCAACAAAACCTCCGAAAAGATAATCAAAACCTTTCAAACCATAATATGACCATGATATCATTGTTGAGAAAGCAAACAAAAATACAGCTATCATCAACAAGTAAGGGAACCAAGAGAAAACACTGCCAAAAGCAGCAGAAGTTAATTGTGAGCCTTCCAAACCGGCAGGATTATTATAAAAACCTGTAAAAATAAGTACTAAAGCAGTCATTGTACAAATAATAACAGTATCGATAAAAGGTCCGACAGAAGCAACAAGTCCTTCGCTGATTGGCTCATCGGTTTTTGCAGCAGAGTGAGCAATAGCTGCCGAACCAATACCTGCTTCGTTAGAAAAAGCTGCTCGTTGAAAACCTACAATTAAAACACCAATAAATCCACCTTTCATTGCCGATGCGCTGAATGCACCATTTATTATTAATTTAAAAACTTCACCAATATTAGAAATATTCATTAAAATGATTATTAAAGCAGTTACGAAATAAAAAACAGCCATAAAAGGAACAATTTTAGCGGTAACATTTGCAATGCTTTTAATACCGCCAATAATAACCAAACCAACAAGTATCGCTGTAAAAACGCCAAAATAAGCACCCTGATTGTGTAAAGCAGGCATTAATAAAGCAAATTGTGAAAAAGCTTGATTTGCTTGAAACATATTACCAATACCAAATGAACCAACAATGACTAATAATGCAAAAACAAAAGCTAATATTTTTCCGGTTACAGGTAAATGATAATTTGCCAATGCTTGACTTAAATAATACATTGGACCACCTGAAACACTTCCATTTTCGTCAATCTTCCTGTATTTAACTGATAAAGTACACTCAACAAATTTTGATGACATGCCGAGTAAACCTGCCACAATCATCCAAAAAGTTGCACCGGGACCTCCAAGAGATATTGCAATTGCCACTCCTGCAATATTTCCCAAACCGATAGTTGCTGACAATGCTGTTGTTAATGCCTGAAAATGAGTTATTTGTCCTTTATGATTGGGGTCATCATGCTTGCCTCTGATTAAGTCAATTGCAATTTTCATTCCTCTTATGTTAATAAATTTCATGAAAAATGTAAAAAACAAGGCACCAAGAACTAACCAAACTACAACAAAGGGAAGATGTGATTTTTTTGTGTTACCGTTTTCATCAATCACGGGTTTGTGACTATTATCGTAAACTATAGGGTCGTAAATACCTGTTGCTTCAAAAGGATCCCAAAACAAAATTCTACCCATTTGCTTAACAACGGGTACAAAAAAATTATTTATCTTCTGACTAAATGTCTCTGATTTTATCTCATTATTTTGAATTGTTGTATCGTTAGGTGTTTGAGAAAATGAGTTGGTGTTAAAAATTAATATTGAGGTGATGATTAATAGGAAGAAGCTCTTTTTCATGTGTTTATTTTTGTCCCGAGTACTCGGGATTTAGTTGTTTGTATTGTTATTAGTCCACGAATTACACTAATTACACGAATTTTTCATGAGAAGAAAATTCAATTAGGTTATGTTCCAATTTCTAATTTCTAATTTCAAGTTTCCTTATATAATTCAGTTATGAGAAATCGGGACAAGTTATGCAACAAAATTCAAAATAAATTAATAATTCATAATTGATATTTTATGTGAATAAATTTTCAATTAGTAATTTTTATTTTGCAATATAAATAAAATTTGGGAAAGTTGGTTGACAAGTATTAGCTTATTTTAATTCAAGTATTTTCATGCTGTTACTCGTTTGTACCTTAAGTCCGCAAGTAAAATTATAATTGACACTAATTCACCCTGTTAAATACTTAACAATTTTTGTGAAACAAAAATTATTTAACAGGGTGAACGAATTTAGTATAGGTTAATTTAATCCGTTTAGGTAAATCAATATTCATTTTCAATTAGTGAATTCGTGGCATACAAAAAAGACTTGTGGATTTAAGGTATTTACAAAACATAAAACAAAAACGATTAATATTATAAATTTACTTTTTTTCTCCAGATGATTTTTTATTTATAATATGCAAATTGAAAGCAAAAAAATCAAAAAGGATATCCAATAGCAATGTTAAACATCCAATCGTCGTATTTAATTTTTCTGTGACCAAGTATCCACCCATTATTGAGAGGTTCAATTGGGTCGCGGGCTTTAACGCCGACATCAAAACGTAAAAGGAAAAAAGAAAAATCAAATCTTAGACCTAAACCCGTACCAATGGCAATATCTTTATAAAACTTATCATATTTAAGCAATGCACCTTCACGTTTATCCTTTTTGTTAATTGACCAGATATTACCGGCATCAACAAAAAAAGCACCTTGTAAAATCCAAAATAAATCGAAACGATATTCAAAGTTAGCTTCTAACTTAAAGTCAGCTGATTGATTGGGATAAGTTTTAATTGTATCGCCTCCAATAATAAGAGGCGGTACTTTATAATTACCCGGACCAAGCGAACGCACCTGCCAAGCTCTAATGCCCATTGCTCCACCTGAATAAAACTGTCTAACAAAAGGCAATACTTCCGAATTTCCATAAGGGATACCAAGTCCTGCATAAGCACGATAAACAAAGGTGTTTGTCTTGTCAAGAACATTATAATATCGGAAATCTAAATCGGCTCTGACAAATTGAGAAAAACGCAATCCTAATAAATCATAACTGCCTTCATCATTTTTTGGTTCGGAAAATAAATCATAAATACCGTAAATGGAATTTCCCGATGCTTCAAATTTGGTTCTGAAAAATACAAAATCACGATGTTTTTTTAAGCTTTGGTTGTTGTAAATAAAGCTATAACTTGCTTCGGGAATTAAAAAATTTTTATAGCTGTTTTCAAGATAAGTGCCTGTAATTAAACTGTCGAATTCAGTTGTGATATATGGTATATTAACATAATTAATATCAATTGGTTTTACAATCTGCTTAGAGAATTTTGACGATTTCCAGTAATATCCAAAACCAAAGTTTGCAATTGAACGAGTATAGTCAGGTCTTTTTTGATAATTATATGATAAAGAAAGAGAAGTTTTTGGGTAATATTTCATATAAAAACGTTCTGATTTAAAAGGAAGTAAAAATTTAGGAATATCAATTTTTGTCTCAGTACCAAACTCAATTGTATTAAACAGCAATTGATTTCTTTGATTTTCAACAACAGCACGTTGAAACTGTAAAGCTCCTTTTAATTTAACATCAAATATTTCAGCTCCTTTAAATAAATTATTATGCTTATAATTAATATTACCCGCAAGGCCAACATTACCTGAAGTATTTGTGCCTTCTACCTCAACCGAATATGACTGCAATGTATAAGGGGTTAACTGGATATAGCAATTTAATAATTGTTGATTTTTATTATCAGCACCTATTTCTTTATAATAAATATTAATTATTCGGAAAATATTTAATGAAAATAAATATTTATAAGTTTTTTCTACATCAGTTAAGTTATAATAATCGTTTTTATGAACTATGTTTGCCTGTAATATTACACTTGGTTTTACCGCTAATTTGTCATGATAAATAAAATAACAGCCATTATAATATGTAGTATCTAAACTTTTATAATAATCATCAGCTTCTTTAAGTGCTTTGTTTGGGTCAAAGTCAGTATAAATATAGATGTTATTAATTTTATACTTATTATGACTTTCGGTGATAGAAAAATTTTCAGATACCTGTCTAACATGTTTCTTAACTTCAACTTTTACATTAAGTTTATTATCTTCAGATGAGCTGTCAACAACATAATTAATATATTCTTTTGAGAATGTAAAGAATCCTTTATCGTTTAATTTATGAGTTATTCGTTTACGTTCGTTTTGAAGAATATCAACATCAAATAATACATTTTTTTTTAACAATGAATTTACAGTATCGTTTAATATAAGAGAATCTAAAGACAAATCCTTTATGTTGTAATTCACTCGGTTTATTACAAAAGGTTTATTTGTTTTAATATTATAAAACACAACAGCTTTTTTCTTTTTGTAAGAGATTGAATCATTAATTATTGCATTATAATAAGCTTTATTTTTTAAATATTGATTGAACTGACTTTTTGTTTTGTTAATCAAATAATCATCTAAAATAACCGGTTCTTCTCCTACTACCCTTTTAAGCCATCTCTTAAATTTTGTGTCTTTCCCTATATTTGCAATATTATAAACCGATAGATGAAACTTAAATAATCCTATTATCTTTCTATTTGGTTTTTGTTTTAAATAACTTCTTAATTCGTCTTTATTAATATCTTTATTATCACAGCTAATTTTTACTTTACTTAACAGATACTTATTTTCAGGGACATACTTTGTAGAACTACACGAGAATAAAAGAGGAATTAATAAAAATAGGGCGATTATTTTTATCTTTAGATATATACTTTGCGTATTATAATTTGTCATTTGTTTCACGTCATTTGTTTCACTGCCTGCCCTGTGAAATTGCGAAGCAATATTTAACAGGGTCATTTGTTGTCATTTGGATTCGCCACCATTTGTTGTCAATGACAATTAATGACAATAATATTATTTTAAAACAATAATTGTTTATAGTACAACTTAATATTATTATCTAACATTGCTCAATGATAATTTTAATTTTCACAAATATACTTAACTGATTTTAATATTTTTTATTTTACAAATATAAAATATTGTACTTTTGCTCATAATTAAAAATTATTCGAAATTGACATGTTAAGTAAGAACACTATAAAATTTATAAATTCATTACAAAAGAAGAAATACCGCAATAAAAATAAATTGTTTATTGTTGAAGGTGATAAAATGGTTAAAGAGATTATTAACTCTGATTTAGAGATAGAAAAATTTTTTTTTAATAGATATTGGGAAGAAAATATAAACCAAATAAAATTATTAAACGAGTTTGATATTATTACTGAAGATGAGCTTAAAAAAATCAGTTCTTTAAAAACTCCCAACAATGTACTTGCAATAGTTAAAATGCCTGATTATGAAATAGATAAAGACGAAATTGAAAACGAGTTATCAATTGTTTTGGATGATTTACAAGACCCCGGAAATTTGGGTACAATTATACGAACTGCCGACTGGTTTGGAATAAAAAATATTATTTGTTCGTTAAACAGTGCTGATGTTTATAATCCCAAAGTTGTGCAAGCAACAATGGGAGCTATTGCAAGAGTGAAAGTCCATTATGTTGATATTGAAACTTTTTTAGAAAATTTTCACTTTGCAGATGATTTTAAGATTTATGGAACATTTCTTAAAGGTGATAATCTGTATAAAACAAACTTAAACAATAAGGGATTAATAATAATGGGTAATGAATCTCAGGGTATATCAAAAAAAATTGAAAGATTTGTGAATAAAAAAATATATATACCTAACTATCCTGCTTATGGTAAAACATCCGAATCGCTAAATGTATCAACAGCAACTGCAATTGTTTGCTATGAATTTAGAAGAGATAAAGTTTAAGGTTTCGAGTTTGAAGTTATGGTTTAAATTATACTTCACTCGGTTATAATTTTAACATATATTGTCATTAATAGTCATTGATTGTCATTATGTCATTAATTGCCTGCCACGTAGCGAAGCGTATCGGGGTCATTCATTGTCATTAAATAGTCATTGATTGTCATTGATTGTCATTGTTCATTAATAGTCAAACAACTAAATGACAGCAAGGCAAATGACAGCGAAGCCAATGACAGCGAAGCCAATGACAGC
>JAUVJB010000004.1 GCA_030592465.1 Bacteroidota bacterium
TAATTTAAAACTACAAAATTATGAAAACAATCAAATTATTATTTCTATTAATCTTTTTATCAATAGTTTCAGTTTCTTGTAAAAAAGATAATCAAACTCCGGAAATACCTGATATTACACTTAATTTAAAAGAACAATCACTTGTAAGCTCCAGTAACAAATTTGGTTTTGATTTTTTTAATAAGATAAATAAATCGGAAGAACAAAACAAAAATATTTTTATTTCACCTTTGAGTGTCTCATTTGCTCTCGCTATGACTTATAATGGAGCTGACAATGAAACAAAAACGGCTATGGAACAAGCACTTAGACTAAATGGTTTGACTACAGAAGAGATTAACAGCTCGTTTAAAAATATTATGAATTCATTAATCGGGCTCGATCCAAAAGTGATTTTTAACATTGCTAATTCAATTTGGTACAGAGATAACTTTCATGTTGAACAAAATTTTATTGATGTTAATAAAAACTATTATGATGCTGAAGTTAAAGCACTTGATTTTGCTGATTCGCAAGCAAAAGATATTATTAACAAATGGGTGGCAGATAATACAAACAATAAAATTAAAGAAATTGTTGATTACATATCACCTGAAACAGTTATGTATCTGATAAATGCAATATATTTTAAAGGTAACTGGAAATATGAATTTGACAGTTCAGATACAGAATCAAAACCATTTTATCTTGCCGGCGGAACAACAAAAGATGTATTGATGATGCAACAAGAAGGTAGTTTTAATTATTTAACTAACGATTTATTTAAAGCCGTTGAGTTGCCTTATGGCGGTGAAAAATTCAGCATGCTGGTGCTTTTACCAAACGAAGATAAAACCACCGATGATATAATAAATGAATTAAATGAAAATAATTGGAATGCATGGCTCAAAAGTTTTGAAAAAGTAGTTGATATTCATATAATAATGCCAAAATTTAAGTTTAAATACGAAAAGACTTTAAATAACATTTTAATTGACATGGGAATGGGAATAGCATTTTCTGACAGAGCTGATTTTACAAAAATTAATTCAGGCGGAGGTATCGCAATTTCAAACGTTAAACATAAAACCTATGTTGATGTAAACGAAGAAGGAACAGAAGCTGCGGCTGTAACTTCCGTTGAGATGGGTTTTACCAGTGTTGTACCATCAAATATTTTTAATGCAAACAAGCCTTTTGTATTTGTAATAAAAGAAAAAAGCACAAACTCAATTATTTTTATGGGTAAGATGGCAGAACCTGATTATGAGTAGATTTATAATGAGCCAACTACGACAAGTATGATTTTGCCACAAAGTCACCAAGACATCCGCCAGTTGGCGGATTGAAAATAAGATAATTATGACTGGCGTTTTAGTATCACTTTCTTTTATTTGACTTTTCGAAATGAACTCTATAATGAAAAGTACAATTAAAGTAAGTCACTTTAAATGTTACAAAAGAAATGACATATCTCAAAGATATGTCATTTCTTATTTGCACAATATTACCAACTACTTTATAACAACAAACTTTTTAGTAGTAGAAAATTTCTTGTCATTTATTCTAACAAAATACATGCCTTCGGGATAAGAGCTTGTATTAAAAACAAACATCTCTTTTCCTTTATCAATTTTAACAGACTTAACTACAAGTCCTATTTGATTAAAAATCTGCAGATAGATATTATTATCTAACGGTTTATTAAACAAGACATAAGTTTCATTCACCGAAGGGTTAGGATAAATTAAGAAATTAAAATCATTATTATCGGCAAAGAATGAGTTTATTCCTGTTGATGATGTAGTTGTATCATCGGTTGCTGCCTGATAAATTTGTTTACTGTTTTCGTTTTGAACAAAAGCAATAACATTCACATTATCAATATTTACATCATTATCAACTTGCCATGATTGATTGACAATCTTGTTACTACCCGGCAGCCAATTTTGGCTATAGTTTATACCTCCTGCATTTGGAAGCATTTTTCTTAAAACACTTTGATATTTAATTACATCGTCTTGTATTTCGATTTCTTTTTCAACAACAGCAAGATAAAGAGAAATGTTTTGATTTTCTAATGTATCAAGTGCAATAATTTTAGCAGTAATATTTACAGTATTAGTACTTTTCTCTGTATTTAATTCAATATTAAATTTAGGACTTTCAAGAGCACGAAGTCTAATACTGTTTTCAGTTAACGATGAAGGAGAATAATCATAATTTAATTTACCATCAACAATTGAGTAAGGAACATTTGAAATACCATAATACATAAGTCTTGCACTAGGTGCAGCAGGGTTATATACATTCATTGGGTCTTCTCCGGGGAACGATGTATGATACTGAACATCAACAACATCCGAAGCATGGGATTTAACAATTGAGTTAACTTGTGAATTAATTGTGTTGCAATTAGTAGAAGATGAATTTGTAAAATGTTCTAATAAAACTTTACGTGAACGTTCACCAATCCAAATATCATCAAAAGCAAATCCCTCGTAATCTGAATTTGAAGCGTCAGATGCAAAAGCAATTCGGAAACGCACATTTTTTTGATTTTTCAAATTATCAATATCATGCCTTACCTCAAACCAAGTACTATCATTGTTGCCTGACCAACCTTCCTGATACAGTGTTTGATCTCCGGGATTACTTGCTATTCCTGATGTGTTAAACCATTTAATACCATCACCAATTGTTCCAATGTTTACCCAATTTGAATCGTTTAGGCTATATTGCAAAACAGTGCCATCATAATTCATTTGTGAATTTGAAAAAACTTTCATTTTAATCATAGGACGCTCTAAGGCAGTAAAGTCGAAACAAGGACTTGATATTACAGACCTTTCATTGTCGTTGTAATTACCCGATAAGTTTGTACACCAAACAGAATCTGTATTATCAGAATTAAAAATTAGTGTGCTTGTTGGTATGCCAAATTGCCAACTACTGTTGCTAACATCTCTGTATTGACTATACCATCCGGCTTTACCTGTATTAAAGTTTTCAGAATATGAAGGTATTTCATCAAATTTGATATATGGTCTGATATGAATTTTTTGTAAAATCGTATCGTTACAAGAATTATCTGTTGTAACAATTAACTTAACATCAAAATCACCAATTGCATTATATGAGTGTTTCGGGTTTTTATCACTTGAGTGATTATTGTCACCAAAATCCCAATAATAATTATTCGTAAGTCCTTGTGTATTATTAAAGAATTTAACTGAATCTCCTGCAAAACAAACATTTTTCCATGAGAAATCAGCAACAGGAGGAACTCCAAAATTAATAGTAGAATCCATAGAGTTACTACATCCTGCATAAGTTGAAGCAGTTAATTTAATTGTATGTTCACCATCAATAGTGTATAAATGATTTGGATTTAACCGATTATCATCATCGGAGCCATCGCCAAAACTCCATGATGTAAATTCTATTGAGTCAAGAAGAGCAGATATAAAAGTAAAACGTATTGAATCTGCAATACAAGCATCGTTAATAGTAAAATCAATATCCGGCACCTGATTAATTGTAACAATTTTATTTTTATCAAGCCAGCAGCCTGTGTTAATATTTGTATATTTATAACGAATTGTATTTTGTCCAATATTAGCATTATTTGGAGAGAAAAAAGCTGTCCCGTCTCCATTATCAATAATTCCCGGACCGGAAAAACTTCCGTTACTTGGACTACCGATTAATTCTTCACTTTCATCATCTTGGCAATAACTACTTTTTAAATTGGTAAAATCCACATCAGCAATTGAATCAACACTAATAGTTTTATAAAGATAAAAAACAGCAGTATCGTTATCGCCTTTCATTTCATATTGAAACTCAATAAAATGTTCATCTGAACCAGCCTGAGAAGGAGTAAATTTAGCTGTGTTAGGTGCTATGTTTTCAATTCCATCACCAATAAAGAAACCTCCGGGTAAACCCTCATTCGGATAAGCAACAAGAGTATCTGCATTATCATTGTAACAATAAACATCATCGCTTGAAATACTTCCTGAAGCTTCTTTCACACTGGTAGTGTCTGATACTGAATTAAAGCAATTATGATTGTCGGTATAAGAATAAGTAATAATAAATTCTGAGCCTAAACCTGCTTGATCCGGCAAGAAATAATTACCGCTAACACCTGTACCTGAAAAAATATCTCCGGAAGGTGATGCTATCAAAGAATCTTTAGCTTCATCAATATTATAAATATCACGCATATTAAACGAAACATCAGGTAAAGGATAAAAAGTAACAGGTTTACTAATCGAATCCTTACATACGCCATCTCCAACAGAAGACGTAAATACATATTTTACATTGTAAGAACCTGTTGGTATTAGGCTTGGGTCTAAAGTTGCACTATTCCCGTAGTTAGCAAAACCAACAACAGAGTCTTCTGTTGAAAAATTTCCCGAACCAGGGTAATAAAAAGTTGCTTGTAGAGAAATTAAATGATCACCAAAACAATAAGTTGAATCTAAGGTTATAAAATCAATATTACCAATTGAGTCAATAATAACAGGTTGTACTATTTCATATTTAGTTTCATTTCTGAAATATGTAAAAATAACAGTATCATTTCCTGAGCCTGCATTTACAACATTATATGATGCTGTACTGTCGCCGTTATCAACTATACTTCCCTTGTAGTTTGTAAAAGTTCCGAAATTCGGTAATCCTTCATTATTACCTGTAATTTCAATAACCGTATCCATATAACAAATTGTTGAACTTAAATTTGAAATATATCCCTCGGCAATTCTTACTTCTGTAGTATCGTTAACATTATTAGAACAGCCGGTAATGCTATCAGTATATTGATAATTAATAATTGCTTGAGAACCTGCTGAGATAAAATTAGGATAAAAGATATTATCAATTACTCCAAGTCCTGAGAATGTTCCTTGTGTATGATTTCCAACTAACGGAACAGGGTCTCCAACTTTATTATAATTATCTTTTAATGTAAACGAGACAGTAGGCAAAGGATTAATTCTAACATTCTGCTCATATATTTTCTGACAAATACTTGGTGAAGGAGAAGAATAAATATACCGAATAGTATATGAACTATCAGGGGTGGTTAGAGTAGGATAAAAATAAGCAGAGCCATCTCCATTATCGACAATTCCCTCACCGAAAAAACTGCCATTTGCATCTTCCGGTGTACCTTTAATATAGACTCTTTCATGATCGGCACAATAGGCAGTATCCAAATCAGAAATCAGGACATTACCAATTAAATCTACATTTAAAATTTTTTCAACAGAAAGTTCCATTGTTGTATCGGCAGCACTAATATAAATATATCTAATAGTATCGTTACCACTACCTGCTAAGACAGGATCGTATGTAGCTGTGTCAGTGGATAAATTTGTAATACCTTTTCCAGTAAAATATCCTGAATTTGGTACACCGTCAATATTTGTACCGTATAAAGTATCAACAGCCTCGTAGTAACAATAAATATTATTATCATTAGCTCCTGATATGGAAGCTTTTGCAGAAATTATGTTAGTAGAATGTGATATTGACGATGAACATCCTGTAATTGTATCCTCATAAGTATAAGAAATTATTGCATCAGATTGAACACCTGCTAATTCCGGAGAAAAAATATGTTCTCCGCCTGTTATTCCCGGACCGCTAAATGTTCCGTCTAAGGTAGTATCACTGTTTACAATACTTATTAAATCTACAGGGTCAGAATTAACATTATAATTATTTAACAAGTCGAAAGAAACAACAGGATTTGCATTTATTCTCACTCCTTTTTCAACAAAACTTTGACATCCGCTAATATTTGAAGTATAAGTATAATTTATAACATAATCTGAATCAGGAGTTATCTCATCAAGATCAAGATAAGCTGTATTACCATAATTATACAAACCTGTAATTGTATTAGTAAAATTACCGGTTCCGTATGAATGAGAGTAAATTGCTGCGAGGTTAACACTACCGGCACTAACACAGTATGAGGTATCTAAACTAAAATCGACATTACCAATAGAATCAATAGTAACAACTTTTTGTACATCGAAACGAGTAGTTCCAAAATAATATGTATAAGTTACCGTATCTCTTCCATTTCCGGCAGTAACAAGACTATAAACAGCTTTATTATCATATAAATTCGTATCAACAATAGCATTTCTATAGCTTGTAAATGTTCCAATAGTATCAGAAAAATTGATTGGTGAACATGAAATTAAAAAAGAGGTGTCTTTATAGCAATAAATATCCGCTAAATTAATAATAGTATCATTAGCTGCCCTAATATTAGTAGTGTCATTCACATTATTTGAACAACCTGTAGTAGGATTCGTATATTCATAATTAATAATTTTATTATCACCGATTCCGGCATAATCCGGATTAAAAATACTGTCATTAGTAATACCGGGACCATTAAATGAACCGGGAGTAACAATTCCGTCAACCTTACCCTGTAAAGTAACAGCTTCACCTTCATAATTATAGTAATTAAGAAGAGTAAAGGAAACATTTGGTTTACTATTTACAGTAACACTTTTTGTAACAGTATTACTTTTACAACCATTAGGCGAAGTGTAATAAAAACTAATATTATATGTGCTGTCAAAATCCACATAAGTTGGGTCTAATTGTGCAGTATTGCCATTAATAATATTAGGAGTTAGAAATGGAGTTAATGCACCATCCCAAGTGCCTTGACCTCCGGATGGATAAAACCCAACTCCTTGAGCAGTATCAGCCGGTGTTAGCATAACAACATCATCGCCCTCACAATATTGTATATTCATATCAAAATCAACATAACCAACAGAATCAACAGTAAAAGTTCTTACAACATTAAATTCAATACCATCAGAATATGTATAAGTAATAGTATCTGTTCCCGGTCCAATTAGGCTTGGATTGATATATGCAGTGTTATTGTTGCTATCAAGAAGTCCAACGCCACCGGAAATTTCAAAACTACCAATTGAATCATTTGGATTAGTCCCAAAAATTTTATAGTCATGATCAGCATAGCAATAAATTGCTTTTAGACTGTCGATTTTCCCGCCTGAAGTAACAACATCTACCATGTTTGTATCTATGTTAGTACAACCATTACCGTCTGTATATGAATATAAAATTTGGTTAGGCGATACAGTATCAGCCAGATTTGGATGGAAAGTATCATCACTGGTGGTAATTCCGGGACCTGAGAATGTCCCTTCCGAAGGAGAACCGGTTAACACAACGGGGTCGTCAGTATAATTGTAGGTTGATAAAAGATTTATAACATTAACAGTAGGTAAAGGGTTTTCGGTAACAACTGCACTATCACTCATTGTTTGAGTACATAATGTTGCCTTAGTTGTGTCTGTTGCTTCTACTGTATATGTGCCATATTTTTTATTATTCCATAAAAGTGGCGAGCCTGTTCCGGCAGTACTATCAATTTTTACACTATTTTTTAGAAGTATATACTTGACACCAATTTCCGAGCCATCAAGACCTACTGTAACAGAAGAACCTTCACAATAAGAACCTGTGCCTGTAACATTATAAGATGTCGGCAAAGGATTTTCGGTAACAACTGCACTGCCGTACATTGTTTGAGTACATGATGTTGCCTTAGTTGTATCTGTTGCTTCTATTGTATATGTACCTTCAGTTTTATTATTCCATGAAAGTGAAGAACCTGTTCCTGCAAGATGAGACCCATCATTAGAGCCATCTTTTAAAAGTTGATAAGTAACACCTGTTTGAGAATTACTTAGATCTACCGTAACTCCTGACGAGCCTGCACAATAAGAATTTGTGCCCGTAACATTGTAAGCTGTCGGCAAAGGATTTTCTGTAACAACTGCACTGTTTGTCATTGTTTTAGTACACGAAGTTGAAACATTTGTTGCCTCAACGGTATATGTACCTTGCGTTTGGCTATCCCACGAAAGCGGTGAGTCTGTTCCGGCGACAGAAGCTCCTTCATTAGAGCCATCTTTTAAAAGTTGGTAATTCACACCTGTTTCTGAGTCATCAAGACCTACTGTAACAGAATAACCTGTACAATATGAACCTGTGCCTGTAACATTGAATAAGGCTATTGCCGGCGGTTCGGTTATTGTAGCACTATCAATAATTGTACAAGAATTAACGTCAGTAACTGTTACTTTGTAATCAGCAGGAACTAAATTTTTAATTGTGTCATCTATCATTGTTGGTGTAAAGGCAGAACCATTTTTTTCCCACTGATATGAATATGTAGTAGTTCCTCCTCCGGGATTTACTGCAATTGTACCATCGTTAAAACCGTTACAGCTTACATCAGTCTTTACTAAATTTGTTGTTAATGCAGGTGGTTCCGTTATTGTAGTGTCTCCGGTAATTGTACAAAAATTGTCATCGGTTACTGTTACATGGTAATTATCTGCGTATAATGCACTTACTGTGACTGTTGTTTCTGAAAAGCCAGTATCTTTATCTCTTTTCCATAAATATGTATATGACCCTGTTCCTCCGTTGGCATTTGCTGTAACACTTCCATCATTTCCACCATTACAGTTTACATCAGTCTTGGTAAAATCTAATGTTAATGCCGGCGGTTCTGTTACTGTAGTATCTCCAATAATTGTACAAGAATTAACATCAGTAACTGTTACTGTGTAAATTGCAGAATCTAAACCGGTTATTGTGGCTGTTGTTGGTGCATAGGGATCATTATATTTTTCCCATGAATATGTATATGGTCCTGTTCCTCCGTTGGCATTTGCGGTAATAGTTCCATCATTTCCACCATTACAGCTTACATCAGTCTTGGTAAAATCTAATGTTAATGCCGACGGTTCTGTTATAACTGCACTATCAACAATTGTACAAGATGAAGCACCTTCGTCAGTAACTGTTACTGTGTAAACGGCAGGAGCTAAACTACTTATTGTAGATGTTGTTGGTGCATAAGGAGCTCCATCTTTTTCCCACGAATATGAATATGTTGTTTCTGTTCCTCCTCCCGGAGTTACTGCAATTGTACCATCGTTAAAACCGTTACAGCTTACATCAGTCTTTACTAAATTTGTTGTTAATGCGGATTCTTCATTAATATTAAAACTGTCTGTAACAAAACACCCATTATAATCGGTTGCTGTTAAATAATAATCACCACCTTTAAGAGTATTTATATTTTGTGAAGTTGATGAATAAGAATTTGGTCCTGTCCATTCATAAGAGACTGGTGTTGTACCACTTACATCTATATCAATTTCACCATCGTCGTTGCCGTTACAAGTAACATCAGTAGTAGTTGCTGTAACCTGCGTATGCCCTTGCCAAGCCATTGCAAAGCCTGCACGAGTAGTATGGTTATCTGATATAAATACCACAGTAATATATGATTCTGTTGAAATCGTATCTGCAAGAGGCGATGTGATTGGTCCTGTTAAATTATATAATTGAGATGCACCTATGTCGCCATCATAAACATGAAACTGAGCACCCGTATTAATATTAAGAGAGTCAATAGAGATAAAAATCTTAGAAGCATTTGTAGGGCTAATTATTATTGTATCGTTGTCGTTTTTTGAATAATTTCCAGAGGATCCACCCGAATCATAAAGCGTGTCAACACAGAAAGTAACAGTACTTTCTTCGTTTATTTTAATTCCTTGGGAATATAAATTATTTGTAAAAATAAATAAAAGTGATATTGATAAGATAATTAATTTTTTCATGGTTTTTCGTTTAACAAAAAAAAATAATATAATAAAATTATTCCTTAAAATCAAATTTATTTTGATTAAAGGTATTAATATATTGATAAATTGTTAAATTGTTAAATTGTTATATTGTTATATTGATAAATTGTTATATTGTTATATTGTTATATTGTTAAATTGTTAAATTGTTATATTGTTAAATTGTTCATTTGTATCCACTCAAAATGCAGTGGTAGTTTATAATTTAAACTCTAAACCTCAAACTCTGTCAGGAGCTTCGCACTCTGACAGGTTTTCTCCCGAATAGTGCAAGCGTCTTCGCTTGTATCATTTTTAGAATTCACTCTGAAAACAATATAGTACGACAATACAGAACTTTCGGATTGCAAATCCGAAAGAGCAAGCAAAACAGCTCTTTGCAATGACAGACATTCCGGACACGCATTAATTCAGTTTACCCAAATTATCAACTTTCACAAGACAAATCATACTATTTCCTTCAACTTCGGAAGAACCAATAATTATGAATCCGTTATCTGATGTATTAAAAATATTATTTCCCTGTTCAATACCTGCTCCACCAATCGTTTGAGTTACAATTTCATTTCCATTATTATCGGTTTTAATAAAAAACATATCTTTTGAACCGTCATTATAGCTTTGTGTAGTGCCAATAATTGCAATTTCGTTATCATTGGTAATTTGCAATGCATTGCCAATATCATCGGCAGAACCTCCAAATTCTTTTTTCCACTCTAAATTAGAAATGTTACTACTAATTTTTGCAAGAAATACATCTTTTTGTCCATTTTCGCTATTTAGAATTGTTCCGGTTAACATATATCCCGAACCATCTGACAATGCCTTAATATTTTGTCCTTCAGCTCCCTGCAATTGTGAATATTGAGGAGCATTACTAATAATACCATTTGCATTAGTTTCAATAACAAATACATTGTTGTTTTGAGATAAGGTAGGAAAACTTTTTGTGCTTCCAATAATAACAAAACCGTCATCACTTTTTTGTAAAACATCATTAGCTACATCGTCATAAACACCGCCAAATTTTTTTGTCCATAAAGTATCTCCTGATTGGTTGGTTTTAAGCCAAAAAACATCAGTATTATTACTACTTGTTGTGCTGCCTACTATAATATATCCGCCATCACTTGTTTGTTTAATACATTTCCCTACCTGATTGTTGCTAATACTAATTTGTTTTTCCCATTGTTTTTCGCCGTTATTACTTACTTTGGCAATAAACACATCTTCAAACATTGAAGTGTTGTCAGTTGTTTTAGTTCCTAATAAAGTATATGAACCATCTGTATTAACCACAACGCTGTTTGCATAATCGTTTAAAGTGTCTCCATAGGAAATTGACCATTGTTCATTTCCATACTCATTTGTTTTAATAAGTAATATGTCTGTTCCTCTATCAGCAGTAGTTGTAGTAGCGAGCAAAATATAACCATCATCGGTTTGTTTCACATCAATGCCATAATCAAGATTAGAGCTGCCAAAAAATTTAATAAAATGCTGTTTTTGTTCAGTGCTTAGTTTTGTTTTATCACATGCACTTACAATAATTATAATTATAAGTATTATCAAATGTAAAATTCGTTTCATTATTTAATTTTTTTGTGATTAAATATCGAATAAAGATAACCAACAGATATGGTTAAGTTATTAATTTTAAAATTATTATCATAATAGAAATATCTGGAAATAAAATCAAAATCTGATAGACGATTATCAGGATTAACCTGATTTAATAAAACTATACTATATTTGATATTGAAAAATAAATTTCCGGTAGGTATTTTATATCTTGTACCTGCACCTATAATAACAGCAAAATTATTTTTTCGTCTAAAATTACTTAAAGAGAAGTCTGAACCTGACAAGTCAGTATGAGAGTTACCTGTATATTGTCTTAAGGGTTTATAAGAAGCATCAATAATATTGGAATAACTTAAACCTGACAAAACATAGGGTTTAATTTTTTCGGTAAAATCGAATTTATAATAGCCTGTAACAGGTATTTCAATTCTGTTTTGAGTTTCGAGAAGTGAAGTTTTAGAGAAATCTGACAATGAACTAGTAAATTCAAATTTACTTTGTGTATAAACAATTTGGGTTCCAATATCATATTTATCGGAAATATGATAAACTAATTTTGGTCCAAATTGAAAACCCATGCCCGAAGATTTATATTTACCCTGATTCTTTATAACATTGTTTGGTCCAAATAACTCAGTAATATAAGGAAAAGAATAATTAATACCGGCAGTAAAGCCAATTGAAAAAATAGGTTTAGTATTATATGAATTAAAAAGAAAAATAAATTCAGCCGGATCAATAGCCGGATTAATTTTATACTCAGGGCTTGTTTTTAAAAATTTCAGCATTGTAGCTTCTGCATCGTCTTTCTTATCGTCGTATAAATAAGTTAGAATAAGAAGTTTATATGCTTGAATTTTATCTTCGGTATTAAACCCTTTTTCTAAACAAGAATTTAGTAAATTTGGAATTTCTTCAATAACACCCTGACTATAAAGCTTTTGAGCTTTTTTTAAATTTATCGCACAATCAACTTGAGCATCTACTCTTGCAATTATCAATAATAGAAATATTACGAAAATTATTTTATTTAAAATGAACTTCATATATAATAATTTTTAAGGTAAATTTGATTTTATTTTTTCATACTCAATATCTTTAGCAACAAATTTTTCCCATTCGCCTTGTGTCATATTTCTTGATATTTCAGGCACAATATCATCAGTAATCAGCGTAGGCGATGTTGCCCATTTTTGAATTAAACCATCGGAATAACCTAAAAATAAATATTTTGAATCTTTAGAAAAAGTAATTTTCAATATCCAAGCATCGTTGTCTTTAAAAACAATAGGTTGGTTGTTAAGATTATTCATTTCCCAAAGTTGAGTTGTTCCGTCAGAACTTGCCGAAGCAATAAATTTATTATCAGAACTAAACTGAATATCATTGATACGAGCATTTTGACCTTGAAGAACAGTAATTTTTTTTGAAGCAACATCGAGTAAAAATACTTTTCCTTTAATACCCCCTAATGCTAATTTTGTTCCGTTTTCATTATATGTTGCCACATTAATAAAATTGGGTTTAATATCATTTTTTAAGTGAATAGAATCAGAGGTATTAACGAGTGTTACTGTGTTATCTTTGTTTGTAACAGCAACATATTTTTTATACGAATAGCTTAAATTTTTATCCCAAATTATTAATTCGCCTTTATCAGTAACACCGGCAATAAATTTTCCTGTTTTATTATTTGTCAATCCCTTTACCATAATATCTTTTACAATAATTTCATCTTTATGAGTTAAGAGATTAGAAATAATGACAGATTTATCAGTACTTGAAGAGATAATTGAATTATTATCATTAGCAAAAATTATTGATAAAACAGCACCTTGATGGCAGTTTAGAACTACAAAGTTTGTATCATTTTTATCTGTAATATTAAATAATTGAATTTTTGCATCATTAGTACCACAGGCAAGAGTTTTTCCATCATTGCTAATTGATAAAGAACGATTAATTGCATTGTTTTCATGAATTAAAATAAATTTTGAAGTATCGGTTTTTTCATAAGCAATAATTTTACCATCGCTTGCCGTACTATAAAGAACATTTTCGGAATTATTAAAAGCAAGTCCTTTAATAGGATTATTATGTTCGTGAAAAATATTAGAATTATTTAAGTCAAATGCTTTAGAAGCCAAATAAAGTCCCTCATAAATATCCGGATTTTGTTCAATGCCATTATATTTATTGTTTAACAAGTAGGCTTTATAAGCTACTAATGCTTTAAGATTATTATCGTTGTTTATCTGAGCTGATTTAACAGACATTGACTGTGCAATAGATAACATACGAAGAGAAAAAGCTCTTTTACTTGCATTTTCAGCAATTGTTTTTTGTTGAAGAGCTTCTTTTTCACTTTTAACAGCAAATTTTCTTTGCTTATCAGCCTCAATTGATTTTTTGTTTGCAATTTCCTTTTGATACAAAGCATATTTAGCACTTTTTACAGCTTGTTTTTTTTGAGTATCTGCAATTGTTTTTTGTTTAACCGCTTCTTTTTCTTTGTCTTGTGCAATAGCTCTTTGCTTCTCGGCATCTTTAAAATTGTCATTAGCGAGAACAGTTTGTTTTTCAGCAATAACACGATTTTTATCAGATTCTTGCTTCATCACAACAGAATAAAGCATAAAACCCAAAGAGATAATTGATGCAATTCCAAGAACTAAAGCAAAAACACGAGTACGACTAAGTTGTCTTTTTTGTAATTTAATTTTATTTTCTTCCTCAGCGTCATAATTTTTTTTACTTGTTTGAAGATATACCATGGTTCTTTCGAAAGCAGGGTTATATCTCTGAGCCCAGGCAAGTGTCGGGTTTTGTTTTTCTTTCCAGTTGAGGGCTAATTCTAAATCAGGAGGACGCCACAAGCCTGTTTTGCCTTCTTGATACTTTGCTGCAGCTTCTGAAAGTCTGCGATACATTTGTATTGATTCACTTTCTTCTTTTACCCAAATAGTTAATTTGTCCCATATTCTCATTAAACTTTCGTGAGAAATATCAATAATAGAATCTTCGTTAATTGAGAATTCAATAGAAGGATATAAAAAAGACCTGCCATGACCACGAAAATTATCAATTACTTTAATGGTCTCATCAACAGAGGCATTGGCAATAGCTGCAATTTCTTTAGCACTTGAAGGATGGCGTATTCCCCGGTTGTCAGAACCTTTATCGGTTAAAGTTTTAAATAAACTTTGACATATTTGTTTTTGTTTTGGCGTAAGTTCATCGAATGCTTCATTAGCGTGGAGTGATAAGGCTTTTTTTATTCTTCCGATAGAATTATAGTCATTAATATTAATAGCAGTATTGCTGTGGTGATTTTTTTCCCAATAATTCCAAGTTCGCATAAGAGCATGTTGAAGAATAGGAAGTTGATCAGGATTATCTCCAATATCATTTAATAATTGTTGCTCTAAAAAAGGTGTTATTTGAGCACCACCAACAGCAATTGGTCCTAAAATAGCTTGACGAAGATCGTTGCGTGTCATTTGAGGAACCAAATAATTGCTTTGATTAATCAGTTGCGTAAAATTTTGAAACTGAGAACACTCTCCAATAAAATCAGATCTCATGGTAATCACCACATAAATTGGAACATCTGTTTGTTTAATGGCTTCAATCAAAAGATTTACAAAAGCAATTGATTCATTAACTGAATCTATATTATTTTCATTTTTCTTAAATCTAAAAAGTTCTTCAAATTGGTCAATAATAAGAAGCACATTCTCATCTTTTTCGCTTTTAAATTGCTTAATTGCCTCGACAAGTCCTAATGAACTTGAATTTAAAAAAGATGATATAATATTCCTCTTGTCAGATAATCCAATATCAGAACTAAGGTTAAAAGAATTAACAATAGAATCTGAAAGATTATTAACAGGCGAGTTGCCCGGTTTTGTTTTAATAATTTCCCACTTTGAACCTGCATCAGTGATAAAACCACCATAAAGAATTGGTATTACGCCGCAAAAAATAAGTGAAGACTTTCCACTTCCTGAAGAACCAATGACAGCAACAAATCTATTTTCCGATAATTCTTGTAAAATATCGTCACTTTGCCCGTCTCGTCCAAAAAACAAATGGCTTTCATTAATGTTAAATGGTCTTAATCCGGGAAATGGATTAACATAATTATTGCTGTTATTTTTTGATGATAATGATTTATCCATTTTGTTTTTTGAGTTTAGTTAAGACAGGAGTAAAACTTTCCGGATTTAATTGTTTTTGTTTATCAATAACAATAAAATCTTCATCAAGTAAAATATCATCATTATACTCTAAATCAGAGTAAAAAATCTTAGAAAGGAAAGCTTTCTTTTTGCCAAATCCGGGTGATTTTTTAATATCCTTTATCTTACTTTTAATCCATTGCAAATTATTATTATAATAAATTAATACTACATCACAGGCAACTAAATTTTCTCTATGTTTATTAATTATGTCAATCTGTTTGCCGGTAAAAGAAGAAGATAATATTTCAAATTTATTTTTCTTAAAATAATTAATTATATCCTCTACTTTATGATTATCTTTTTTATCATTAATAATATAAATTTTAGTTTTATTGTTTTTTGCATCTGAAGATAAATCAAAGTTATTTTGAATATTGATGCTTTTAATTTTTGATAAAACAATTTGTTTTAACACTTCAACAGGAGTTTGAACAATTTCGGCACCTTTAACAGCATTAATATCTTGAATAAGTTGTTCTACATATAATTTTTGTTTTTTATTCTTAAATTCTATTTTTGGAGGCAGCCATATAATTCGAGAAAAATTAGAATTTTCGACACAAATCTCATCAAAAAAATCTGCTGCGATTTTATTCTGAAAAGTCATGATTGATTCTTGTGAATTTTCGAGCAATTCGCCATAATCACCACCAATAATATGAATTGACAATATTGAGTGTTTTAAATTTGTTAATATTTCCGGTTTTAACTTTTCAGAGTCTTTTGATAAGTAGTGTCGAGGTATAATATTGAGTTTATGATGTAAAAATTCTCTTTTTAATCTATTATAATTATCAACTTGGTCAATGCTTGTTTGCGACAAATAAATTGTTTTATTTGCATCGAGTAACTCTATGTCTTTATTTAGCGACATAATTATCGAGTTTTGAATATCGTAGGTTAAATCAATTAATTTCAACCACAATCTTTTTTTTAAAAAGTTACCTTGCAATGAATTAAAATCAATGGTTGCTCCTGTTTTTTCGTCAACCTCAAAAAAATTATAATTAAAAAAATTTTGCAACAACTTAGGTTGTTTTTCGATAGAAACATTACTATCAATAATTTTAAAAACTCTATTTTCTTGTTTTATACTTTGTTGATTTATTACCTTAAAAATTAAATTTAATTCATTAATACAAATTTCCGATTTAAGATAATTTTCAGATAAAATAATAACAAATAACAATGTATTAGAAAAGACCTCAAGCTTATCATCTTTAGATTTATTAAGCTCAGAGCTATTAAGTATCTTAAGTTCTTTGTTTAAAGATTGTTTTAATATTAATGGTAAATAATGACAAATATTATTAACCAATAAATTTTTTTTATCAGAAAGAGTATCTTTATCTGATAAACTAATAAATATATCATTGTCAAATTTCATCATTGTTTTAAAATATTTTATTTGAAAAAAATTATGTCTTTACAATAAAAACTATGCAACCGCTCCGAAAAGTCGATAAGCGGTTCGCCAGCTGGCGGACTGACAGAAGATTAGAAGCTATAAATCTGTACATCTGCCTGTTACAAAACAGCTAATCGGATAGAGATTGTTTTGTAGTGGTCGCAAAATTTCTATATTTTAATTCCAATTACTATTATATCATCAATCTGTTCAAGGTCTCCTTTCCACTCGTTAATTGTTTTATCAAGAATTTCTTCTTGTTTATCTATCGGTTCATTGCTTATTTCTGTTAATAGGTTTCTAAAGGCTTTATACATAAATTTTCTTTCACGAGGACCACCAAACTGGTCAGCATAACCATCAGAAAAAATGTATAAAGTGTCACCTTTCTGAACATCAACCTCGTTATTTGTATATTTTTTAAATTCTTCGGAGCCACTTTGTCCAATAGGGAATTTATCTGCTTTATACTGTATAAGTTCATTATTGCGAACTAAATATAAAGGATTATAAGCACCCGCATATTGTACTTTTAAATTTTCGTAATCGATAGAACATAATGCAATATCCATTCCATCTCTAACTGAAGAATCTGAACTTTTTTCTCTTAACGTATTTGTAACACCCTGATTTAAAGCATCTAAAATATCAGAAGGTTTGCGTGCATCTACAACATTAACAGCATGATTAAGTTGGTTGCTTCCAACAATTGACATGAAAGCTCCCGGAACTCCATGACCTGTACAATCAACGGCTGCAATAATTACTTTTTTATCAATTACTTTCAACCAATAAAAATCACCGCTTACAATATCCTTAGGTCGGTATAAAATAAATGAATTTGGCACTGTGCTTTGTACATAACTATCAGGAGGTAAAATAGCATTCTGAATTCTTTTTGCATATCTAATACTATCAGTAATATGTTTATTTTGTTCTTCTATCATTTCTTTTTGTTTAGATATTTTGGCTGTTCTGTCTCTTACTTTTTCCTCTAATTCATAGTAATAACTTTCTAATTCTGAAATCATCATATTAAACTTTTGAGATAGTGTGGCAATTTCGTTATTACCAATAACTTCCGCCCTTTCGTTAAGATGACCGTTTGTAATTCTATTAACAGTAATTACCAAATTTTTAATAGGATCAGTAATAACTCTTGTTTTCTTATAAATTAATGACACTACAATTATTAAGGTTAATCCAAATATTATAAAAAATTTAATAAGTTCATTTCGCAAACGATTAATTTCACTTGCTTTGTCTGAAACAATTCTAATTACGGCATTTTTATATAATTCGGTATTTTTCCTGTTCATGTAAACATACTCATAACTAAGTGTACAACCTTTTTCTTTTTCAACTATGGTAATAGTGTCTTTTTGATGGAATACTTCGTCTAAGGTCTTTTTATGTGTTTCTTTAACATTAGTGCTTTTATCTAACGAAAAAGGTTTGTCTGCTCCAATAAATAAATCAACCGAATTTATACTTTCCTGTTTTTTTGCAATATCTTTTAAGGTATTTTTAATAAAGTTAATAATCTCATCAGCTTTTTGAGAATATATACCAATCTCAATAATATATTTTCCGTCATTAGTAGGTTGATAGGTATATTTTTTTAATCTACGTGTTGATGCTTCAATGGCAAATCTTTCGCTCTTAAATTTTTTATTGCTTAAAATACCCAAAAGCATATTTTTATGTTTTTCACCAAAACTAAAGAAGTTCAGATTTAAGTCTTTTTTATAAGTAGTATTTATTACAATACCATTACTATTAATCACATAAATATCATACAATTTTGGATTCATGCCAAGTTCTTTTCTAATTTTGTAAAGATTGACTTTTTCAATATTTTTTGTATTAGAGAGATATTTATTAACAATAATACTGCTGTAATTGTGTATTTTGTCATTCAAATTTTGTTCCAAAACATCAAGTGCCATATCTTGAAATTCAAGAACTTTTATTATCTCATCAGAAATAATATGATTTTTGGCAGCACTTGACTCAACAAGAATTGATTTGGTATTTTGATAATTAATAACACCAAGTATAAATAATGCAACAATAGCGGGTGTTACTACATTTAATATAAGTTGTCGAAAAATTGTTGTTGTTTTATTCTCCATATTTTTTTTTATTAAATAAGATTCAACTATAAATTTAAAAATGATGATGTAATTTCGTTATTTTCAAATATTAACTCATTAACTTTATTACTCTCTATTTTGAATAATAACGACTCTTCTAAAGCATAAAACTCATCAAATTTATCACTATTAACAGAATAATTATTCCAAAGTATGCTATTTCGGATAAATTCCTGCTTTCGATTATTATTTTTTTGTACAATTTTGCCTTTAACAATAATATATAAATTATTCCTTATAATTTTAATAGAATCGCCCTCTCCTACTTCCATTTCATCAATATTATCAACCACTTTAGAAAGAAGCTCAGTAGGAATATTATCAAATTGCTTCATTTGTTTCAACCTTAATATTTTATCGTACAACAAAATAAATTCTTCTTTATTTTCTGAATTAATAACATTATTAAGTCTGTTTTTAATATTATCACCTACTCTGACAATACATTTATTATATACTTCTTTGTCTGTCTCATATATTAAATGAGCCGTTGTTTCGCACAAAAGTTTATCGGTATTAAAAAGTTGGGCTAATAAATCATCACTAACTTTAAAGTCGGTAAATTTAAAAAAGCTGTTTATTGCACAGGCTTTAGTCCAGCGATTAATATAATTCGGGTCTCTATCAATTATTGCAGTTAATAGGTCTTCTATTTCTAAAATATTTACAGGGAAAAAATTTTGAAGTTTTTTTATTTTTTCAACATTGGAAACATCATCAATAACAGGAAATAAGGTTGGTTTTAATTCTTCGGCAACGAACAAATCTAATAATTCAATTGCAAAGCCAACGCCTTCATTAGTCCCACTTTCTAAATTTTCTTTTATCTGTGAGATTGATTTTGCATCGTAAGCAAGCGAAAGTAAATTAAAAAGTGTTTGATAATCACTCTTTATCTCTTCATCTAAAGCTTGTTTCAAATTGTCTGTGTCGTCATTATCTTTAATGCTTGTTATTGCAGCCAAATTCCATGCAATAATTCGAATATTAAGTTCAATAATTTGAAAAATTTTATGACTATTATTCTCATCTGCTTGAAAATTACACAATTGTAACGAATTGACAGTTTGAAGCAAAATATCTCTGTTAGTATTATCAATTTTATTTAATAAAAGTGATTTAGTTTTTTCTCCTCCAATAGAACCATACAGTTTTATAATATCTATTAATACATTATTATTGATATTCGACCTATTAAAAATTTGCTCAAGATGATCAACAGCGACTTCGCCATACTCAGCTATTGAAGCATAAGCATGCCTATGATAATCAGGCTGTGTAAATAATTCAACGAGCATAGGAAGTAATTGTTTATCCTTAATAACTCCGGATGTTTTAATTGCCTCAATTTTTACTGCAAATTCATTATCTTTTAATAATAAGATTATCAAAGGCAGGTATTCTTTCTTATATGAAACTCCAATAAGCTTAGCAGATAGAATTTTATTGCTTGTTTCGTTCGATTTGATGAGTAATGAAATTGAATTTAAAGATGAATTTTGTTCAATCAAATTTGAAAATTTTTTTTCAACATCAACAAACAACTTTTTTATCTCGCTATTTTGTTCATTATTAATATGTTCTTTTATAGAGTTGTAAGCTTTTAAGATGTTTAGTTCATTAATTTTGCTAATTGAGAAACGCCTTATCTCATCTGAATTATTATTTAACAAATCAATAAGTGTTTTTTCATATAAAATCGGATTTATAATATCAATAAGTTCTGTAATATTGTTTAATTGATTTTTATCAACATCATTAATTTTTTCAATAATTGGGTGAACTACATCATTTTTATCAATCTGTTTATTAGTAACTTGTATTTTTGATTTCTCTAATGATTTCTCTAATGATTTACGATATTCTTTATATAACTGAACAGCAACAACAACCCAAACAATAAGAATAAAGACTAATGTATATGAAAAATGGATTAATTTAAAAAAACTTAATAAACCTAAAGTTGATAGTAATATTCCTGAAAGCAAAGCGGAAAATTCATTAACAGTACCATCGATACGTGATTGCACATCAAACCTTATTTTTTTATCTAATGACTGATAAAGTAACTTAAATGCCGGAACTTCGATTGAATCTTTAATTGACTTAGAAAATAATTTGCTGAGAGAAATAAGCAGGAAGAATAATAAAAATCCGCTTGATGCAGCAGTAAATCCAAAATAATGACCAGAAGAAGAAGCCAAAATTATTAAAAGTAATATTAAAAAAGGCAGTATTAATAAACATACCTTCAGTCCATAAGTTTTCATCAACTTACTGTAAACAAATGTTTTAATAATAATTGTAAAAATCATCATTGTACCTGTAAATACACCAAGATATTTTGCTAAGTCAGCTTCTTCGGGATATTTATAATTTGTAACAACAAGAAAAGAATATTGAATAAAAAACGCCACAATCATTGAAAATATCACAAAAAGTGACATTAATAAAATATATTTATTCTTTAATAATTTTAAAAAACCAACATTATCCTTGTCATCTTTTTCTTCAATCTTACTATCACTCTCATCTATTTGTGAAACATTCAAATTAAAATTATTTTGAATAATAAATTGAAAGATAAAAGCAATAATAATGCTTATTGAACTAATTAATAAGATGCTTTTAGTACCATGTAAATAATTTAAAATTATTGGAATAGAATAACTGACAGCAATAATCCCAATTATCTGCCCCATATCAATTATTCCGTAAATTCTTTTACCTTGTCGTAAATTGAAAATTCTACCTATTGTACCCCAAAAACCTAAAAGTGCAACAATGTTTAATGGTCCCAACATTAAAAATATACAAAAAACAACGACTTTATTACTTACAAAACCAAAACTAAGAAATAATAAAGCTGTTATTACCGATATTGTAAAGAGGTTAATTAATGTAAGCTTTGAGAATGATATATTTTTTTGAAATTTAGAAAAAATAGAAGTCATAATTATTCCGATTATTCCTGAAATTAAATAGGCATTCGGGATAAGTGAAGAATCAAATGTTTTTAAAAATAATGTATTTGCAACAATCTCAAAAGAACCATAAAAAATTCCAAAAAAAACTGATTGAGTTATTAATAATAAAACAGATTTTGTTTCATTAGATTCAATGTTTAATGCTTTATTAATTAATTTACTCACTATTTATAAATTTTACTAAAACAATGATTTATAAAAATGCAGTTGCAATATATACATAATTTTTTTTTTATAAAAATTTCATTTCTAATAAAAATTAAATACATTTGAAAATTTAACAGCACAAATTATGTTTAAAGGCTCAGATGATAAATATTCAAAAAGACGTGAATTTGTTTTTTTGATTTTAACCGGATTGTTCTTAGGTTCTTTAACCATGCTTAACATACTAGGGTTAACAAGAATTATTAACTTTTCTTTTACTTTATTTGATATAAAAATACCTTTTATAGTATTTATTGGTGTCTTGCCCTATCCCATCACTTTTTTATGTACCGATTTTATTAGTGAGCTTTACGGCAAACACAGAGCAAACACAGTTGTGTGGGTTGGATTATTATTAAACATTTGGGTAATCTTTATAATGTGGATAGGTGGTCTTTTGCCTCCACACCCTATTATTGACCCTAGTACAGGTCTCCCTCCGTTCGGTGATCATAACAGAGTGTTTTTTGAAGTTCAAAAATTAACTTTTGGTGCTGTTGCAGCTTCTATGATAGCATACCTGACCGCACAATTTGTTGATGTGCATATTTTTCATGCGTTGCGTCGTATGACTAAAGGAAAAAAATTATGGCTTAGAAATAATTGTTCTACATTAATCAGCCAAATGGTTGATTCTCTATCTGTTATTTTAATAACATACTATTACACTCATGCAATACATGTTCCTGAAGGAGTTACAGTCTTTCATTATCTTACTGTACTGATTTTATCAAATTATATGTATAAAATGCTTGTGGCTTTACTTGATACAATTCCATTTTATATAGGAGTAAAATACCTTTCAAGGTACTTAAACATTGATACTACTTATAAAGAAACAAAATCGAAATATTAAATTATAACGAAACCACTGTTTGTCTTAGTTTGACTAATCTATTTAAAAGCCCCTCAAGAAGACTTAAATTGAGCATGTTGGCTCCGTCAGATTTTGCTATTGCAGGATTTGGATGTGTCTCAATAAAAATTCCATCAACACCAACAGCTATACCTGCTTTTGCAATTGTTTCAATCAACTCGGGTTTACCGCCTGTAACGCCTGAACTTTGATTTGGCTGCTGCAACGAGTGAGTAATATCAAGCACAACAGGATATCCAAATTTTTGCATCTCAGGTATTCCTCTATAATCAATAATTAAATCTTGATAACCAAACATTGTGCCTCTATCGGTAAACATCACTTTATTATTACCTGATTGCACAACTTTATCTGCTGCAAATTTCATGGCTGCAGGTGAAAGAAACTGACCTTTTTTTATATTAATTATCTTGCCTGTTTTGGCTGCTGCTATAAGCAAATTTGTTTGACGACACAAAAAAGCCGGTATCTGTAAAATATCAACATATCTGGCAGCCATTACTACTTCTTCTTCAGTATGAATATCGGTAACAATAGGTATTTGTAATGTTTCCCGAACATTTTTTAAAATATTTAATGCTTTTTCGTCACCAATGCCTGCAAAAGAATCCAGTCGCGAACGATTTGCCTTTCTGTACGATGCTTTAAAAATAAAAGGAATTTTAAGCCTGTCGGTTATTTTTTTAATTGTTTGTGCTGTTTCAAAAACAATCTCTTCACTTTCAACAACACATGGACCGGATAGAAGAAAAAAATTCTTAGAATCCAAATTTTTGATATAAGGTAATGAGTTTAGCATCTTTTATCTTTATGTGTTAAATAATTTATTAAATGTTTTTTGCAAAGTTATTAATTTTATTTTATAACTACACATTAAAAAATAACGGCTGAATATTTATAAACTTGCTCTAATTAAATTTTTACTTATTCGTAAATTTTATAGGGGTAAACAGCATTACGACTTACAAAGATAATTTTCAATCTCGGATTTACATTATTAAATGAATATGGTATTGTTGTAGTCTCATACAAATATAAATACTCAAGTAATTTTAAATTTATATTGCATTCGGAATTTGTAAAAGCACTCCGCTATTAGCAATATCAAGTTCTGTTAAATTAGTTAGGTTCCAGATTTCTTTTGGCAGGCTGTCAAAATTATTTCTACCTATATAAAGATGTTTTAAACTTGACAATTTCCCAATTTGATGTGGAAGACTTGTCAATTGATTCTCGTTTAAATATAAATATTGCAGATTTTTCAAGTTGCCAATTTCTTCCGGCAAATCTTCTAATTTATTATATTCAAGATATAACGATTGTAAATTTTCTAACTTCCCTATTTCCGGTGGTAAATGTGTCAGCTTATTGTGCTTAATTGATAATTTTGTTAAATTTTTCAAATATCCTATTTCAGGTGGCAATGATTGTATTTTGTTGCTACTTAATTTTAATATTTTAAGATTTTTTAATTCACTTATTTGCGGAGGAATTTCCTTTATTAAATTTTTAGACAATACTAATTTCTCAATATTTTTAAACTTTACAATTTCATCAGGCACTTTAGTGAGTTGCCTAAAATTCAAATTAAGTCTTTTTACATCATCAGGATTTTCTAAAGCAGAATCAATACTATAATATGTTTTACATCCCATCAATAAAAACATAAATAAAAAAATAATTATTGATGTTCTTTTACTTTTTTCTATCGCAATCATTTTCTAAAATTTATATTACTAATTTTATTTTTTGCAAGATACAAAATTTTAAATATTTGACAGCAATTCCGCAACAAATATCAGCAATTCCGCAACAAATATAGAAAAAATTTTCAGCAAATAGCAATTAAAAAAATGCAATATAATTACTGTCCGCTGAAAATCAGCAGAAAATAAGTTAAATATTTTTTTTTATAGTTGAGTCTCCACCGACACAATTTTTAGCCGATTAGCGGTTTTGTAACAGACTGCTGTCCAAACTCGCTATTTCAGATTTGCAATTAGAAAATTTTGCATAGAAGAAATAACCAAAAAATTTATATATTTGAGAAAAAATAAAAATGACTGACAAAGAAATTGCTAAAAATAAAATTTCAGAATTAGTTGAGCGTTTTGGAGAACATATTGACCAATACAAAAAAGGCATTTACAACGAAACACAAACACGTGCCGATTATATTGACCCTTTTTTTGAAGCTCTTGGCTGGGATATTTACAACAAACAAGGAAATTCAGAAGCATACAGAGATGTAATTCTTGAAGACAAAATTAAAAGTTGGAGGAGCAACAAAAGCTCCTGATTATTGCTTTACTCTTGCCGGCACAAAAAAATTTTTTGTTGAAGCAAAAAAACCATCAGTAAATATAAAAACAGATATTTTGCCCGCATATCAAGTGAGAAGATATGGCTGGAGCGCTAAACTTGCTATAGTTATTGTTACCGATTTTGAGGAATTTGCTATTTATGACTGCAATAAAAAACCAAACTTAAAAGATAAAGCTTCTGTTTGTCGTATAAAATATATGACATACACTGATTATGTTAAAGAATTTGATTTTATATATGAGACATTTGCAAAAAAACAAATACTAAAAGGCAGTTTTGATAAATACATACAAAGTGATGTTAAAAAAAGAGGCACAACAACTGTTGATAATGAGTTTCTTAAAGAAATTGAAAGCTGGCGTAAATATCTTGCTACTAGTTTCGCTTTAAGAAACAAACAGCTTACTGATGATGAAATTAATTATGCAGTTCAGAAGACAATAGACAGAATTATTTTTCTTAGGATTTGTGAAGACAGGAGTATAGAAAAATACGGCAGATTGAAAGAAACTTTAAGAAATGGCAATTATTATAAAAATTTATTTGATATATTTGATCAAGCCGATAAAAAATACAACTCCGGACTTTTCGATTTTAAAAAAGATAAACTTACACAAACACTCACTGTTGACAATAAAGTAGTAAAAAATATTATTTCGCAACTTTATTATCCTGATTCACCTTATGAATTTTCTGTATTTCCTATTGATATTCTTGGTCATGTTTACGAACGTTTTCTTGGTAAAATTATACGCTTAACACCTGCTCATTATGCAAAAATTGAAGAAAAACCTGAAGTAAGAAAAGCCGGAGGTGTTTACTACACACCTAATTATATTGTTGATTATATTGTTGAAAACACTGTTGGAAAACTCATAAAAAATAAAACGCCAAAACAGATTGAAAAAATTAAAATATGCGACCCTGCCTGCGGTTCAGGCTCTTTCCTTATTGGCGCTTACCAGTATTTACTTAATTATCATTTGAAATATTATACTAATTTGAACAAGGGGTTGCAACCACTTATTCACAAAAAACTTGTTACACCTGATGGAAACCTGACAACTGCTGAGAAAAAGAGGATTTTGTTAAACAATATTTACGGCGTTGACATTGATTCACAGGCAGTTGAGGTAGCAAAACTTAATCTCTTGCTTAAAGCACTTGAAGGTAAGACAAAAGCATCTATAAACACACAACTTTCGCTTTTTAATGAACGTGTTTTGCCATCGCTTAACGAAAATATTAAATGCGGTAACTCTTTGATTGGCAGCGACTTTTATGATGCACAGGCAACTTTATTCCCTGAACAAATAAAAAAAATTAATGCTTTTGACTGGGAAAAACAATTTCCTGAAATATTTGAAAATGGCGGCTTTGATGTTGTGATTGGAAATCCACCGTATTTCAGAATAGACGATAAGAAATTTGAAAGTAATTATCTTAGAACAAAGTTCAAAACGACAGAGTTTAAAGTTGATATATATACATTATTTATTGAGCATTTTATTAATTTAGGATTCGAAAAATTCGGGTTTATCATTCCTAATACAATCATGACAAATCTTACAGACAGGAAATTGCGAAAATTAATTCTTAGAAAAACCCATATACATGAAATTATTAATTACAAAATACGTGTATTTGACCAAGCGGTTGTTCATTCAATGATAATAATATTAGATAAAAATTTAAAAAATAGAAATATAAGAGTAAAACAAATCAGTGTAAACAATGAAGAAACATTTAATATTAAGCAAGACGATTTTTTAAAAAATAATAATTTTTCATTTGATATTCGCTTATTTGGGAAAAATATTACTCTTTTTGAAAAAATAA